>WRCW01000016.1 GCA_009783755.1 Spirochaetaceae bacterium | reverse complement strand
GATTTCAATAAAATAGCTCCGAATTTTGCTAAATATTTTGAAAGAGCATTTTTCTCAGCAGAAGCTGTTTTTAATTTGGGAAAAACATTGTTTAAGGTATTTGCAATAGGAGTAATTGTTTATCTCAATCTTAGATTTGAATCAGAAAAACTGCTGACTCTTGGAGATCGGACACTCCAATTTTCTTTAAGATATATTTTGATTGTATCTTTTAAACTCATAATAGAGTCTGCATTTCTCCTTTTGATTCTTTCTTTTCCAGACTATATGTTTCAAAGAAGACAACATAGGAAATCATTGAAAATGTCTAAACATGAAATAAAAGAAGAAATGAAACAGTTGGATGGGGATCCAAGAGTAAAACAAATGCTTCAGGAAAGGATGAGGGAACTTTTAAATTACAGGACTATAAGAGAAAATGTCCCTTTGGCAGATGTAGTTGTTACAAACCCGACTCACTATTCTGTAGCGATTATGTATGATCGATATACAATGGAAGGCCCTACTGTTGTAGCAAAAGGGGAAGATCAATTTGCATTAAGGATAAGGGAAATAGCAAAAGAAAATAGTGTTCCTGTCATTGAACAAAAAACTCTCGCAAGAGCGCTTTATGCATATACTAAAGTAGGGGATGAAATACCTTATGAATACTGGGATGAGATACTAATAATATTTAGAGAAGTTCATAAGATTTCAAAGAAAGACTGGATTAAGGAGCTAACAAATGGCTGATTCAAGATCTATTTTTAAAAGTGCACTTATACCATTAGGAAACAAAAAAGATGTATGGGTTGCAGCAGGTGTAATCGTTGTAATAGCAATGATGATCATACCACTGCCTACGGTATTGCTTGACACTTTCCAGTCATTTAACTTTATGTTAAGCCTTTTAGTTATATTGCTTGTTCTTTTTGTCAGGCATACGACAGATTTTACTGTTTTTCCGACTTTATTGCTTATTTCTACTCTTTTCAGCATAGGGCTAAATATAGCATCTACAAGACTTATCCTTTTGCATGGTTCTGCATTTGATGGAAAACTTATCAAGGCATTTTCAAGCTTTGTTGTAGGAACAAAAGAGGCTAAAGGTCTTGTAATAGGATTTATAATATTTATTATCCTTATAGCAGTTCAATACATTGTTATAACAAAAGGTGCAACAAGAGTTGCAGAAGTTGCTGCAAGATTTACTCTCGATGGAATGGTTCAGAAGCAGATGTCAATAGATGCAGAGATTGCAAGTGGAGCTCTTACTGAAGATGAAGCAATGCAAAAGAGAAGAAGACTTCAAAAAGAAGTTGACTTCTATTCAGCAATGGATGGAGCTACCAAATTTGTTTCCGGCAACGTAAAGATAGGAATTCTAACAATATTGGTGGATATTATTGGCGGTATGATAATTGGAATGGTCTACCATGGAGAACCATTTAATATTGCGCTTGTAAACTATGTTACATTAACAATAGGCGATGGTCTTGTCACACAGTTCCCTTCTCTTTTAATAGCAACAGCTACAGGTATAATTGTTACAAGATCTGTTTCTGATGGCAGCTTTGCAAGCGATGTTACAAACCAGTTTTCTCAGGATTCAAAAATCTACATAATTGCCGCTGTTTTCCTGTTTCTGTTATCATTCCTCCCAGGTTTCCCATGGTATGTTCTTATTCCAATGGCTGCTTTATCAGGATTAACAGGATATAGCATTTCAAGGAAGAAAGTGGCAGCTGATGCTGCAGAAAAAGCAGAAAAAAGAGATGAAAAGCAAAAAGAAGAATCTGCTTTTGAAATACCGGGAATAGAACCACTTGATCCGCTTTCTCTTGAACTTGGTTATGGACTTCTTCCTCTTGTAGATAAAGAAAAGGGAGCAGACCTTCTTGAAAGAATAACAATGATAAGAAGAGAAACAGCAGCAGAACTTGGACTGATTGTTCCAAAGATAAGAGTGCGCGATAATATGAAACTCGATCCATCAGAATATTGTTTAAAAATTAAAGGGGTCGAAATCGGAAGAGCTAAAATCAGGTTGAATCACTATCTTGCTATCAATCAAGGAAGCATAGATGAACCAATAAGTGGAGAAAAAACAACAGATCCTGCTTTTGGACTTCCAGCTTTATGGATAAGTGAGAAAGATAGAGAAAAAGCAGAACAAGCTGGATATCTTATTGTTGATCCTCCGTCAATTATCGCTACCCATCTTACAGGTATAATAAAGAAACACTCATCTGAAATTCTGGGAAGGCAGGAAGTAAGGGCAATAATTGATTCCCTTGCAGGTAAATATCCTACGATTATTGAAGAAATTAGAAATGCTCTTTCTATCGGAGAAATTCAAAAAGTTTTGCAGAACCTTTTAAAAGAACAGGTATCTATAAGAAATATGGTAGTGATACTGGAGACATTGACAGATTTTTCCTCTGTTTCCAAAGTTTCAGAGGCTTCGAAAGATATAACATATCTTACAGAAAAAGTGCGTCAAGCTTTGGGCAGACAAATATGCCTGCAATATGCAGATGAAGAAAAAAAATTAAATGTTGTAACGATTAATTCTGCATTGGAAATTAAGATAAATGAGTCAAGAGTTGGAGATGGTTATTCTGTAGATCTTGATCGTGAATATTTATCATCATTTTTAAATGCTGCTTCAAACCTTCTTATTGATTTTAAAGATCTTAAAAAAAATGTTGTAGTACTTACTTCTGAAACAGTAAGAGTGCTTGTAAGAAAAATATTTGAAAGAGGATATCCAGGAATAGCTATTATATCAATGAAAGAACTAACAGAAGATATTAGAATCGAGATTTTAGGAGAGATCAATTTTGAAATGCAAAATACATAAAAAGGAGCAAACAAAAGAATGAATTACTTTACGGAACAAGGATTAACATATACTGACGCTATAGAAAAAGTCAAAATAAAATATGGAGAAAATATTCAGATATTAAACCGCAAGTCAATAATGGTAGGTGGTTTTCTTGGTTTATTTCAAAAAGAAGGGGTGCAGATCGAGGGAATTATTTCACAAAATCCTTTTCAGAAAAAAAATCCCAAACTTGAAGAAGAAAAGGAAAAATTAATACAGGCTGCTAAAGGAAATACTGCAATAAATGAAGTTCTCAAAGTTATGAATGAAATTAAGGATAAACTTGATGAATCTCCATCCAATAATGAACAGCAGCACGAAAATATAAAAAAAGTTGAAAAAATACTTCAGAGAAATGATTTTTCTTTTTCTTATATTGCATATATAACTGATAAAATCAAAAAAAATATTGCGCTCGATGATATTAACAATTTTAATTATTTACTTAAAAAAGTAAGAGAATGGATAAGAGAGACGATCAATATTTATCCGGATAACCCGCCTCTTACAACTCCAAAGATTTTTATCCTTGTAGGGCCAACAGGAGTAGGCAAAACAACAACTATTGCAAAGCTTGCAGCTATAAATGCATATCGGACAAAACCATTATCTGTAAGAATCATTACTATAGATAATTACAGGATAGGAGCAAAAGAACAGATAGAAAAATATGGAGAGATAATGAGTGTGCCTGTTGTATCAGCAGAAAATACTGAACAACTTAAAAAAAATATTGCTCTTTTCAGCCATGATGTTGATCTGATACTTATAGATACAATCGGCAAAAGTCCGCATGATTATAAAAAACTGGCAGAGATGAGAGAGATACTTGCTGCATGCGGCACAACCGCTGAATTCCATCTTGCAATTAGCGCTATTACAAAAGTTTCTGATATTTTTGAAATAATGCAGCAGTTTGAATCATTTAAATATAGTTCTATTGTTGTAACAAAGCTTGATGAAACATGGCACGCAGGAAATATTATAAGCGCTCTTCATGAGACGCATAAACCTGTCTCTTATATAACAACAGGGCAGAGCGTACCTCATGATATTAAATACGCTACAGAAGAACTATTTCTCGAACATCTTAGCGAGTTTAATACAATTAATTAGTCAGAAAAGGAAAGTACTTATGGAAAAAAAGATGATAGATCAAGCTGAAGATTTAAGAATATTTGTTCAGGAAAAATCAGGTAAAACCGAATTAAGTAATTCAGAAAAATCTGAAAAAAAGGAAGAAAAAAGTACAAAGACAAGAGTTATAACTATATCCAGTGGAAAAGGGGGAGTAGGAAAGACAAATCTTGCAGTTAATCTTGCAATAGCTTATTCACAGATCGGGAAAAAAGTTATTCTTCTTGATGCAGATCTTGGACTTGCCAATGTCAATGTAATTCTTGGAATAATACCGGAATTCAGCCTTTTTAATCTTATAAAAAATAATAAACCAATGAAAGATATAATAATAAATACAAAATTTGGCATATCTTTTATCGCAGGCGCATCAGGTTTTTCAAAAATTGCAAACCTGGATGATGAAGAAAGAAAACGTTTCATAGCTGAAATGAATGAGCTTTCATTTGCAGATATAATAATAATTGATACAAGCGCAGGTATCTCCAATAATGTTCTTGGTTTTATTGCAGCAGCAGACGAGGCCATAATAGTAACAACACCAGAACCTACTGCAATAACAGATGCATATGGAACAATAAAAATCATAACTACAGAGCTTATTGACAGCAAAATAGCAATAAAACTTGTGGTAAACAGGGTAAAATCAGTAACAGAGGCTAAAAAAGTAGCCCATAGGGTTGTAAGTATTGTAGGGCAATTTTTGAATACAAAAATTGATTATCTGGGATATATTTATGATGACCCAAATGTTCAGAATGCTGTTTTAAGGCAGAAGCCTTTTATAATATCTGATCCAAAATCCAAGGCTTCGATATGCCTGAAACATATAGTAAGCAGGCTTGAGAATATAGAATACATGGAAGGAAGCGGGGTTGGAAACTTTTTGAAAAAGTTGATGTCAAAAAATGGGTAATATAAATTGCTTGACTGCTATACTTTTTTTAAATAATCTAAGTAAGGAGGGGTTCTAATTGCCTAAATTGAAGAATTTAATAACTATTTTTGCTTCAATCTTTTTGTTCCTGTCTCTTTTGGGAATTATAGGCGGTAATTCATTCTTAACAATATTAAAAAGATCGTTTTTAGGTTCATTAATTCTTTCTTCATTGATATCAGGGGCGTTCTATATAATAAAGAAAATTATTTCAGAAATTTCCGCATCTGATATTGGAGAGGGGCAGCCTGAACAGGATATTGATTCTGATCCTAAAAATATAGATATAGTACTTGACCAGGAAAATCCCTTTGAAGCAGAAGATGAAGATACATCTCCGGATTCAATTAGTAAGATTGGTGCAAGTTCTTCTGCTGAAAGTCTTGTTGAAGAGGTTGCAGAGGATGCTCTTGGAGATATTAGTTCTCTGGAAATCAAAACAAATGATAATGAAGTAATTGAAGTTATGAATGATAATTCAAATAATAACGGCTCAATGCAATCTCTTGATTCAAATGCAGATCTTTTTGGTGACCTGGATACACAGGCATCATCTTCTAATAAAAAAGAAAATCAAGTATTAAATTCACTTGGTGAAAATGCAACTCCACAGATAATTGCGAAAGCTATAAAAACAGTTCTGACAAGAGATAATAATAAAGGGTAAATTATGGCAGAAAAAGAAGTATTAGAGACAGAAGAACATGAACTATGGCTAAAATATAAAAAAGAGAAAACAACTGAACTAAGGGACTATTTTATTAAACAATATGCTCCGCTTGTAAAATATGTTGCAGGAAAAGTTGCGATAGGGATGCCCTATAATGTTGAATTCGATGATCTTGTGGGCTTTGGGGTATTTGGACTATTTGATGCAATTGAAAAATTTGATCCTGAAAAACATGTAAAATTTAAAACTTATGCAGTAACCAGAATAAGAGGAGCAATTTATGATGAACTCAGGTCCATTGACTGGGTACCAAGATCTGTAAGACAAAAAACAAGAGAAATTGAAGAAATAGTTTACCATCTTGAGGCTAATCTTGGACGCTCTGCAAGCGATGCTGAAATTGCAGAGAAGATGGGAATTCCTATTGAAGAACTTCATAAAAATATTCATAAAATAAGCACATCATCAATACTCTCTTTAAATGATCTATGGTACACAGGTGAGGATAATGACAAGGTTTCAATCGTTGACAGTGTAGAATCTTCTCAAAGCCTTAATCCGGACACAATTGTTGAAAAAGAAGAGATAAAAAAAGTAATTGTCCAGGCAATTAGTGAACTGCCTGATAAAGAAAAAAAAGTTTTGGTTCTTTACTACTACGAAGATCTTACTCTAAAGGAGATAGGAAAAGTTCTGGATGTAACAGAATCCAGAATATCTCAGCTTCATACAAAGGCAATACTTAGGCTTAGGGCAAAGTTAACCAGCCTTAAAAAAGGAATTATGTAACCAATGAAAGAGACTCTTACGCTTGATGAATTCAAAAACTTTATGAAGAATATGGCTGAAAAAGATAACAATAAAAAATCAGTACAGGTATCAGCCCCTTCAATTGAAGAGTGTCTTGAACAAGCTGCAATAGACCTCAATACCGCAGTTGCTCATCTCGAATATGAAGTACTGGTAAAAGGGATGAAAGGTTTATTCGGAGTAGGGAAGAAGAACTATACTCTTATTGTTTATAAAACAGAAGAGAAAGAAGAAAACACTTCAAGTATAGAAGAATTTGGCACAGATGAATTTGTTGAAGAGCAGATAAAAGATAAAGATGGAGAGGTAATTCTCAATTTATACAGGGGAGAAGCTTTTCTTAAAGTTTACCCGCCAGAAGGAAAAGGGAAAAAAGCTACGCTTGAACAAGCTCTTTTCAAGATCAATACAAGAAACATAACTGATTTTGATAAAGCACTTGTTTCAAAAATTGTAAAGCTTGCAGATGGGATGACAATAAAAGTTGGTTCATATATTCCAAAAACAAGCAATAACACTACAGTTTCACTCAGAACAGAAGAAAATGATATGAAAGCATATATCACTCTTACTCCTCCCGGTGAAGGTGGAAGTGATTTAGAGAAAGAGACTATTTTATCATTCTTAAAAAACAACATGGTTGTTTTTGGAGTAGATGAGAAAAATCTGGAAGATTTTCTTGACCATCCTGCTTATGGAACAAGTTTTCTTGTGGCAGAAGGGTTGCAGCCGCAACATGGAGCAGATGCTGAAATAATTTATAATTTTAATACAGAAGGGACTTCTGCATTATTGAAAGAGAAAGATGGTAAAGTTGACTTTAAAGATAAAAGTCTTATCCAGAATGTTGTAGAGGGTCAGGTCCTTGCAGAAAAGAAACCTGCAGAACAAGGAGTTAAAGGAAGAACTGTAACAGGAAATGCTATTGATGTAAGAGATGGACGTGATAAAGAATTTAAAATAGGAAGTAATGTTACTATTATAGATAAAGGGCTTAAAGCTGTTGCTGCTGCAAACGGGCAAGTACTGCTTGTAAATGAAAAAATATCTGTTGAAAGTGTCCATCTTGTTGATGGAGATGTCAGTATTGCAACAGGAAATATCCATTTTCTTGGCACAGTTGTTGTCACAGGAAATGTTGAAGATGGGTTTTCTGTTAAAGCAACAGGTAATATTGAAATAAAGGGAAATGTTGGAAAGTGTATAATTGATGCAGTAGGTAATGTTATTGTCCATCAAGGCATAAACTGTAATGAAAATGGATCTGTAAAAGCTGGAAAAGGAGTAATGGCAAAATTTATACAAAACTCCAAAGTAGAGGCAGGGGAAATAGTTTTTGTTACAGATGGTATTATAAACTCTTATGTTGACTCTAATGGAAAAATAATCTGCAAAGGAAAGAGAGCAACAGTTGTAGGTGGACGCCTGCGCGCTACAGAGGAAATATCTGCTAAAACTTTTGGTTCACTTGCTGTTGGTTCTACAGAAATTGAAGTTGGCTTTGATCCAAAAAGCAAAGAAAGACTTCTTGAACTTGAAGAAAAGAAAGCTGCTGATGAAAAAGAGCTTGAAGAGATCGACAGAAATCTTGGAACTCTTGAAAATATTAAGAAGAAGATGAGAAGTAAATTCCCCGAAGAAAAACAAAAAGTATTGGATGAACTTACTGAAAAATCAATGAGTCTTAAAACAGAACTTACAGATATTGAAAATGAAAATGCAACTATTTTGGAACATATTAAATCCATTAAAACAACCGGAAAAATATCTGCAGGTGCAACTGTCTATCCCGGAGTAAAAATAACAATAAAAGATGCTCATCTTGAGATAAAGAATGAACTAAAAAGAATCACTTTTGTAAATGAAGATTCAATGATCAAGACCAGAAAATATGAAGAGCCTGAAGAGGAATCATTCGAGGAGAGCTGATGTCGATTCAACCTATAGACCTGCAAACCCTTTTTCTTAAGATGACTCAAGTTGGAAAAGATCAAGCTGTTGAAAAAGATTCTATTATGCTTCAGCAGACACTACAGGGCCATGAAATAGCGAAAAGAAATCAACATAGCGATAACAGTGTTAATAAGGCAAATAATTCAGATGCTGGTCCTGAAAAAACAAAAGAAGACAAAGAACAGGGTGGCAACCATGATCAGAAAAAAAGAAAAAAAGAAAAAAATAAGACATTTGAAGATAAAGAAATACTTTCAGATCCTGATCTAGGCAAAAATATAGATATTAGCGGATAACATTCATGTTAGTAGTAATAATTGCAATAATACTAAATTTTATAGCGCTTTATCTTATTTTTCATTATTTTAAGTGGAAACTCACAAGTTTTAATTTTCTTGAAAACTTTGAAAAAAAGAAAGAAGAGATTGGCAGTGAGATTAATCTTATGATCATAGAATTGAACAAAACAACTGAGCGCAATCTCCAGATATTGGAAGCAAAAATGGGTCAACTAAATGAGGTTGTATCAAGAGCAGAAAAAATATTTAGTGCATTTAAAAAAGAAAAAGAGATAACTGAAACCAGCGAAAATATTTATCAAAAACTTGAAAGGAAGAGTATAAATGATGCAATAGAAAAAGCTGTTAAGGTTAAGGTAAAGGAAGATGAAGCAAAGCCGGAATTATTGGATAATACAAAGATCCAAAAAGAAGATTTGCGCGAGAAAGTAATAGAAATGTACAAAAACGGAATTGATATTGAACTGATATCCGGAAAACTTGGCATTACTAAAGGTGAAGTTGAATTGATAATATCAATTAGTGAAATAAAATAGAGTGGGATTATTATTATGGATAACATGATGGAATTATTTACAAGAGACAGCCGGAATAATATTAACCAGTTGGTTGATTCTCTTATACAATTTAAAAAAGATGCAAAAGAAAAACGGATTATTGAAAATGCTTTCAGAGCAGCTCATTCAATTAAAACCGAAGCTTCTTATCTGCAATTAGATGATATAACTAACTTATCCCATGAAATTGAAAATGAACTTGAGATCATTTTAACAAAGAAAATTGATTTTTCCAAAGAAAAATATGACAGCCTTATTGAAAAAACAGAAATGCTTCAGGAGATGATTGAAATGGCTGTTGAAGATAATGTTTCCGATTCTGACGATACTGAAATAGATGATAATTTAGTAGATGAAGAAATTGATAGCAAAGAACCATCGGAAACAGAAGTTATTCAATCCAAAAATGATAATAAAGTTTCTGCTGGAAGCAAAAAGACCCATAACAGCAAAATATTTTTTTATAAAAAAGAAGAAATGGATGAACAGATTTTTGATGAGTTCCAGCTATACCTTCTTTCAGAAGCAATGAAGAGAGGAGAAAAACTCTACAGAATTACTTGTGACATTTTGCCTGATAGTGCAATGAAATATGCAAGATTATATCTTATTGTAAATAATCTTGAACTTCACTGTAATTTGGTAAAAACAATTCCTGTAATCGATGTTAGTAAACTTGATGACTCCATGGGCAAAGGGAACAGGAAGAGTCTATTGTCGAATCCAAATATCGAAGAAAATACAAGAATAACATGTTATGTAACAACAAGTAAAAGTTATGACCAATTATATAATATTGTAAATGTTGATGAAGTAAAAAATATACAAATAATAAATATCCCTTATGAACCGCATTTATCAAACAACTCACAGCAGGAATCTTTGGAAAATATGATGTCGGCTCCAAAAACAATCGCTGCAAGAGTTGATCGTCTTGACTTACTGTTTTCCTCTATACATAAAATGAGAATGGACCTGAATATAAAATATAGTTATTTAAATGAAGAGGCTGTATCTCTCTTTGATAGAAATCTTGAAACCATGCAAGAATCAATAAACCACTTAAGAATGGCAACTCTTTCAGATGAATTTAGTTCAATGCCTTCTCTTATAAATAAAATAGCATTCAGCAAAGGGAAAGATGCAAATGTAGTTTTTGATGATAATAATATTGAAATAGACCGCTCTGTTTTTGAATATATTTATGATCCAATAATCCATATTTTTAAAAATGCTATTGATCATGGTATAGAAACTATTGAGGAACGCAAAGCCAAAGGCAAAAATCCAAAAGGGAAAATCGAATGTAAAACTTATCTTGAAGATGACAGACTGATTATAAGAATCAGCGATGATGGTAAAGGTATGGATTTTACAAAAATAGCTGAGAAGAGCGGCTTCTCAGAGTCAGAGCTTAGGCAATCAAATAAACTGCTTTCAGTTATCTCTTCTCCTGGATTTACAACTAAAGAAGATGCTGATGAACATTCAGGCAGGGGATTTGGAATGAATCTTGTTTGTGAAAAAGTTGCAAAAATTAAAGGTGCCTTGCTTGAAATTGATTCAAAAGAAGATATAGGAACAGCTATTACAATAAAATTAAGCGATAATTATATTGCCAGAGATGTTTTATATTTTATTTTTAATGAAGAAATAATAGCAACTCCTTCTGATGTCATAGAAGAAGAAATTGAATCTTTAAGAGATATTTCTAAAACAGATAATAATCAGATAATGTATAAAAATATACCTGTTTATACAAAAGAAGGAGTTTTGTTTTCTAACAAAATAAATAGCTTTAATAAGTTTAAAGGCATTTTAATAAACAAAGACAATAAAAAGGGTTTGATCCTTTGTGATAAAATATTATTTAATGAGTCGATTCCGGTTGACAGGGTTTACCTTATAAAGAGTTCGCTTCCTTATCTTTTCTTGATAAAGATATCCGGGCTGGATGATGAATATTATTATCTGGACAGTTCATTACTGGACGGATAGCAAACAAATACTTATTGAAGCTGGTGCATCATGCGTCATTCTGATGTAGTTAATCCATATACCAGTGAAAAGCGCTAGTCATCCCGATGCCAATAAGTCATCCCGATGAAAATCGGGATCTATATCCAAAAGAATTACTTATCTTTGTTAAAACCTATTCGGCGAAGTGCTTTTATCGCAGCTTCTCTTTCATTCCACTTGATTGACATATCTTTATAAATTATTGAACTTTCATGTCCTTTTCCCAACAATATTACAGTATCATCAGGCTGTGCGATTTCCATAGCTTTGTTTATTGCTTCCTGTCTGTCAGAAATTTTATAAATAAAAGAGCTCTCAAAATCTTTTCTTATTCCAGATTCTATTTGGTTTATAACATCCATTGGGTCTTCCCCCCTTGGATCTTCATCGGTAATAATTATAATATCGCTGTACTCCGAAGCTATTTTCCCCTGTACAGCTCTTTTTTCAATATCTCTTTCTCCTGCTGATCCAAAAACAGAGATGAGCCTTTTCTTGACACTTTTCTTGATCATTGGAAATACTTTTTCAAAAGAACCTGGAGTATGGGCATAATCAACAATAACCGTAAAATCCTGCCCCATATCAACAACATCCATTCTCCCTACAACAGACGTAAGGTTTTTTGAAAAAGAGATAATCTCTGCAATATCAACTTTTGTAATTTTTGATATTGTAATTGCAGCAGCAAAAAAGTTTTCAATATTAAAAATACCTGGCATGCAAAGTTCTGCTTTTATTTTTTTGCCATTGTAATGTACATCGAATCGGGAACCAGATTCAGTTAAAGTAATTGAGGATGCATAGATATCAGCATTTGGATCTTTAAGAGAATAAGATAAAACAGGAACCGAAGAAGCAGCTAGAAAAGAGGGTTTACTTGGTTCATCATAATTTACTACGCAAAAGTCATTTGCTTTTCTGAAAAGATTAGCTTTATCATTTATATAATTTTCCATAGTGCCATGGAATTCAAGATGTTCATGGGTGATGTTCGTAAGGATCCCAACATTATATTGGATAGCCGCGAGGCGTGATGTTTTATCGGAAAGACCATGCGAAGTTGATTCAATAACCGCATATTCAAAATTATTGGAAACCATTTCCGAAAGAAAGCACATAATTTCAGGCGCTTCGGGAGTTGATTGCCTGTAGGGATTTTTTTTTGCAATACCCGAAGAATCATACTCAACTGTTGATATAAAGCCTGCTTTTTTATCAAGGATTTTTAAAAGCTGATAAAGAAAAGATACTGTTGTACTTTTTCCGTCTGTTCCTGTTACCCCTATTGTTTTTAGCTTTTTGGCAGGGTAGTCGAAAAATGGTGCTGAAATAAAAGACATTGCTTTTCTTGTATCATCAACAAGTATATATGAAATGTTATTATCGATTTTATCAGGCATTGAAGAAACAACAACAGCAGATGCTCCATTTTTTATTGCTGAATCAATATAGTTGTGGCCATCAGTATGAATTCCTTTCAGAGCAAAAAAGAGAGAGTTGTTGCCAACCATGCGAGAGTCATATACAATATTTTCAACATAAACAATATTGTCAAATGGGTTTTTGCCCATTGTAGAAATAATATTGTAGTTATCGAGTAAAGTTGATAATCTTTTTTGCATAGAAGGATATTATCAGAAAGAGGGTTTAATGTATACAATTAGGACAGAGGATAGCTTTGCTGCAGCCCATTATATAAAAGAATATCATGGCAAGTGTGAGAATCTGCATGGCCATAATTATAAAGTAAGGATTTATGTTTCCGGTGAGAAGCTTGGAAAGGGTGGTATGCTTATTGATTTTGATATATTAAAAAAATTATTGAAAAGTGTGCTTGAAGAGCTGGATCATAAAAATCTTAATGAGATACCATATTTTGGAGAAAAGGAACCAAGTGCAGAAGTAATTGCGGAATTTATATTTAATAAAGTAGAAAGCAAGTTAAACAGCTATGCTGCCGCTAACTCCGCAGCCGGCGCTGGCGCAGGTGCAAGCGCGCCTAATCTTTCCAGAGTCGATGTTTTCGAAACTGAAAAAAATCTTGCGATTTTTACAAAACAGGATAATTTTTAAAGAGGTTTTATAAAATGAAAATAATAGTAGTATCAGATATTCACGATAAATATTCGCTCATTAAAAATATTGAAAAAGAATTAACAGCGGCAGATCTAATTATTATTTCAGGAGATATAACTCATTTTGGCTCAGATGAAGATGCAAAAAAAATAATTACTGAAATTGAAAAATATAATAAAAATATTTTTGCAGTATCTGGAAATTGCGATAAAGGCAGGGTAGAGGAGTATCTTAAAGATAAAAATATTTCGCTTCATAGAGAAATAAAAAATATTCCAGCATTTAATTTAAATATTTCCGGTTTAGGAGGTTCTATTACAACCCCAATCCCTACACCAAATACTTATTCTGAAGATGAATGTAAAAAATATCTTGGATCAATTGAAATAGCTCCTGATATTTTTGTTAGCCATCAACCTCCGCTTAATACAATCGCAGATAAGGTTCCAAATGGAAAACATGTGGGGAGTTTTTCAATCAGGGATTTTATTGATAAAAAACAACCTGCCCTGTATTTATGCGGACATATACATGAATCAATTGGAAAAGAATATTATGGAAAAACTCTTGTTGTTAATCCAGGCCCTTTTAAAGATGGGTTTTATGCTGTTATAACACGAAATGATAAAGGGGAATTTCTAGCAGAGCTTAAGCAAACCCGTCCCTCATAGATATATAAATAGGTTTATATGAGGTCGCTCCATTGTAAATATTAACTTAATTCCCGCTAAGTTTTATTTTAAAAAGAGAGTAGAACCAGTTAATAATAGCTTCGGATCTGGAATTAAATTCTTCTTCAACTGTTTTACGAAAAACAAAAAATGAACCTGTATCTGCAACACCAAGCCCGTAACAGCTAAATATATTTTTATTAAGTTCTCCGGCAAATAGTATAACCATTTTTTGTTCATCAACTATTGGCAAAACCCAATATTTAATTTTATCTATGTTATATGCTTTAAACATAATAAAATCTTTTTCTTTGATTATTTCAAATCTCATTATACATGGTTTAAATGGAGAGATCGTAGTATTTGCAACTATGATTCTATTTCCTTTTTCGTTAACATTATCACTAAGAATCGATATATCTTTGAATAGAGCAGTAGTTTTTCCAGTTCTTTTTGAATAGTAAGGTATCTCATTAAACGACTTAACATCTATAAGAATATCTTCTATTTTTTGAATTACATTATTTTCCAAAGAGATTTTTACAGGAATATTAAAAGTTGTCTGCGCTTTAAAATTAATCTTTTTTTTGGAAAACAGATCTATTTCTTTTTTTACAAGATCATTATTGCCTTCATAAAATATTTTATTGGAATATTTTGCAATTTCATATTTCATATCTTCGTCTGGGGCTGCTTCATCTGCAGGAATATTATTACAAAATATATTGAAAATAATAAAGAAAATAATAAATTTATACTGATAGTTTCTCATACATTATATTTTTCATGTGAAAGTTCAAGTTTATCAGCTTCATGAAGCATAGGCAGTATAGTTTCTCTTCTGTATTGAAACTTTTCCATTCGTATTAATATTTTATCAAGCATTTTCACAGCTTTATTTATATATATCCCTTTATTAAGCATGATACATTCTGCTCTGTGAGCCATTGCAGCATCTGTTATCTCTGCCCTGGTTGGAAGCCCTTTCTTGGCAAGCTGTTCAAGTACCTGTGTTGCCCAGACAACAGGAATATGAGCTGAATCGCAGACTCTCATAATTTCTTCCTGGATCGTAGCAAAATTCTTCCACCCTGTTTCTATGGCAAGGTCGCCTCTTGCAAGCATGATTCCAACAGGATAAATTTTCATGGCAGATAATAGTAGATCTGGTAAATTTTTAAAACCATCTTCTGTTTCAATTTTTATAATAATTCCTATTTTGGAACCATGTATTTTAAGCTGTTTTATAAGATTTTCTATATCCTGAGTGCTGTTAACAAAAGAGAAATTTATTGCATCAGCATATTTTGCAATAAATTCTATATCTTTTTTATCCTTATCTGTAAAACTTAATGACTTAAATTTGGTATTGGGAAAATTGATCCCTCTGTCTGCTCTTAGTTTGCTACCATCCTGTTTAGCATTGGTAATTTTAATTCGTGCTTCATTGGTAGTTACACTTTCAATTATCCCTTCTATTTTTCCATCATCAAAAAAAACATCTTCCCCAGGTTTTATATAGCTGAATATCTCAGGTGATGTGCATGAAATATGGGCAGGTGATATCAATGTTCCCATTTTATCAAATATCGCACCTTCGCCTGGTTTTTGATCTGAGTGTAGAATAAGAATATCTGTGGTTTTTAATAATATGAATTCTTCTGCTGAATCAAGATCACAAACACTTCCAGATTCATTGCTCTCATTTTCATAATCCTCAATAAAAAGATTTGTCCCTGTAGTAAAGTATAAAGAATCTCTGGTTATTCCCCATTTCCCAAGCCCCTGCTTATTGGTTATAAAAATCGACCCTTTCTTATTTCTGGAATCTATATAATTTAAAACAGTACCTCTTTTGATTTTTTTTAAGAAAGATTCTGAAATTGGTATTATAAAATCAACAGTTTTATCCGGAGGTTTTATACCAGGTGGTGCAAGCCATATTTTGGCTGGAGCAGTTACATTACCTAAAGAGTTTTTCTGAGGTTTAACATGTATAACTTTAGGTCCTGCTGTTATTTCCCCTGTTCTTATTTTAGGTCCAGAAATATCCATCATTATTGTACAGTTTTTATTTAATGAAGCTGATGCTTTTTTTATGTTATCAATTATTTTTGCCCATATAACAGGATCATCGTGCGCACAGTTTATTCTTGCGCTATTCATCCCTGTTTTAAGCAGGTCGTATATGAATTTATAATCATTAGCAGATTCACCTGGAATAGTTACCATTATTCTTGTTCGCCGTTTTCCTGGTTTTATCCCAAAAATAATTTTAGTATTTCTGTCAAATATTTCTGTACTCTTTTTTACAGATATAACATCTTTTCGTGTTTCTTTCTTTGAATTTGCTTTTAGAGAATTTATAACTGTTTTTATGGAAAGTAAAGTTTTCATTACATGGTTTTCGCAATGAGCAAGGCTTGCAAGCCCAGAATCTTTTAATTTTTCCTGAAGGTCTTCAATATCAAAACTTCGTAAAGCCATATAGTGGATAAGGTTTAGGGCACTTTTTTTATAAATAGCGTTAACTTTATTGATTTTTCCATTATATTTTTTTTCAAGCTCTTCTGCTTTTTGAATAATTGCTTCGATTTTGTGATCAATGAAATCTATTTTTTTCTGAATTCCCTTCATTGTTTTCCTACCCTTTCCATATATCATCAACAGGACGTTACAACGCACTAGTTGATTCAATATCCTATAATATTCTGCTTATTTGTTCCAGAAGTTCGCTTTTCATAATTCTTTTCCAGATAGGTCTTCCATGTGGGCAATAAGGAGATTTTAAATTAAATGCAGCTTCTATAACTGCTTTTGCTTCCATATCAGAAAGGGAAGCTCCTCCTTTAATTGCTTTTTTGCATGCTGCTGTTGAAAAAAGTTTTTTTTGAACTTCATCGATATTACCCGGAGATTCGGATATAACACCTATTATATCGTTTTTTATATTACTTAAAATATCAGGCAAAGAATCTATAAAATAATTTTTTGTATCATCCTGTTCAATAATGATCCCTGCATTTTTATAATCATTTATTATTTCAGGAGTAAAGGTCATATCTTCTGGCAAATAAAGTGGAACAAGTAGTTTTTGTATTTTCGGCTTATTATTTATAAAAGATTCATATATTGATTTTTCATGCGCTGCATGCTGGTCAATAATGTAAAGAGAATCATTTTTTTCGCAGAGAAGAAAAATATTAAAAAGTTGTCCCAGATATTTTGGCGCTTCTATATTTTCATGAGTTGGTAAAGATGTTTCAGATGGATTTGATGTTGCATGAATATTATAATTATTCTTTTTTATATCGGGCAGTACACCTTTTAAAGGTTTATCTTGCTTATATGAAAATGGCTTATCATAAACTATATTTATAAAATCCTGTTGTCCTGATTTTATCTCGTCAGAGATATCATCAGAGATATTCCCGCGAATATTACCAGAGATGTTGTTGGGCAATAAAGTTTCTGATTTTATATTTGCTGCCGGAGAATTATTTTTAATTGTTTTTTTAAGTATATCAGTTATAGAGTGGTGTATTTGTTGAATATTTTTTATTCTTGCCTCTTTTTTTGCAGGGTGTATATTAAAATCAACAAGCGAAGGGTCGTTTTCTATAAAAATAAATGCAGATGGAAAATGTCCGCCTGGCATGAATTCCGAATAACCATAAGTAACTGCCTGAATCAATGAAAAATCCTGTATCCTTCTTCCATTAAGATAAATGTGGATAAATTTTCTCTCTTTGCGATAAATAGCTGGATCTGCAGCTACCCCTTTTATTTTATATCTGCCATATTCTGTTTCTTCAATCTCATATAAAAAAGCCTTATCTCTGAAAGCAGCAATATAGCACTCAAATATTCTTTCTTTTAATGAACCTGTGCCTAACATTTGTATAAGAATGCCATCTATATAAAGTTTAAAAACTATATCTGGCCGTGTCGCAGCTTTTTCATAGAATATGTTTTTACAAGGATTGGTTTCTGAAGAAGGATTTTTTAAAAATTGCTTTCTTGCAGGTATTGCATAAAAAAGGTCTTTTACAGAAACAGTTGTCCCTTTTCTCGAAGCAGATGTTGTAATGCTTACTTCTCCGCTGCTATCTGTTTTGAGCATTTTACCTTTAGAGTTGTTATCTTGTCCTGTTATAATTTCAAGCCTTGAAGAAGCTGCAATACTTGAAAGAGCTTCGCCTCTAAAACCAAGAGTATGTATATTAAACAGATCTTCGGCAGTTTCAATTTTGGAAGTGGCATGTTGTAATACAGAAAGTTTTAAGTCTTCTTCATCCATTCCAGCGCCGTTATCTATTACTCTTATCTCTTTAATTCCTGCAGCTTCGATATATACTGATATTTCGCTGCTTCCGGCATCTATTGAATTATCTAGAAGTTCTCTTAGAACAGAAGCAGGCCTGTCTATAACTTCTCCTGCTGCTATTTTAAGAGCTACAGATTTTTCAAGTATTTTTATTTTTCCCATATTCTGTCTCAATAATATTTTATAATATTTCTGAAAGCTTGTCAGTTGCGAAAATAATTGTGTGAATATTTTTTAACTTTTAGAACAATAATCTACCAAAAATACCTGCCTGAAGCCCAAGCAGATATGTGTTTTGGCTATTATAAGATTCATAAAGTCTATGTTTTTCAATACCAATGGAAAGGAGTACTTTTAAATTACCTTTTTCCGGGAAAATAAGGGATGATTCATGTGTTAATAAAATAGACCAGTAATTATAGTCACTTACGCTGCTTTCAGGTTCTGTGGTGAATAAGAAAGATTCAGTATGGGCAAAATAAGGATCAGGATCATTTTTTTCTGAAAAATATTTTACCTCTATTCTTTTCATAGGACGAGTTATCCACATGTATGAAGCAGATGCTGTATCATAATAATAAGTTTTTTCATCGGAATGTCTGTGAACATATCCAAATTTATTATCAATTATAAGCTCAGTTTCTTTGTGTCCTGCAAAATAGAGGCTATTCCTGATGGAAAATTCTCTGTCCTGAGGTATTGGGGTGTCAACAGAACTTGTAATAAGTGAAAGTCTTGTAATGAATTCATCTGTTTTATAAAAAGAAAAAAAGGGTAAAAGTCCTGAATCACCAAACATATTTATTGCTCTTGTAACATACTCACCTGCAATTTTGTATGTATTTGTGAAGGTGTCATCTTCTTTTGCAAACTCTTTTAAGTAGCGTATGTTTAATTCAGATGGAGCAAAAAAATCTGCTATAGAAGGATTTCTGCTTTTATAAAATTTAGCAAAAACTTCCGGAGTGTATATACTATTTGAAAGATAATCAGTTTCTTTTTGGAATTTATTTTCAAAACTTTTAAGAAAAAATTCTGCAAAAGGGATTGCTGTATAAAAATAACTTTGTCTGGAAAAATCTTCAAACCATAATTGCGTATCATTCAAAAAACTTTTTCCAATTGTATTTTTATTTATATACTCAAATGTTCTTGAATATCCCGGAGTAAACTTCCAGCCTCCAAAAGAGGTATTAAAAAATGGAAATTGTAATTCCAGTTTTCCACTGCTTTTCTGTCTTCTGTCAAATTCTTCTCCTGATGATAATGTCCCGATATTCACAAGCAGATCTGCTCCAAAAGTATCGCGGTAAACAGAAAAATTATTTTCATTAATTATAGTTCTGTCTGGCCATGGATCACTATCCTCCGGAAGAATAAGTGAAAATGAGTTAAGCCAGTTTGCAATATAGGAATTATCCTCAGGAACATAGCCGGTAGATACTTTTACAAACGAAAGATTGTTTCCCCATTTAATATTATTTCTTGTATCTGATTTATATCTAAAATCCCATCTTTGCGATAGGTCAGTATAAATCAAAATTGATTCTGCAGAAGCAGATGCAGTTCCCCCTCTTTCTCCTATTTGTATTTTAATTTCATCTTGTTTTGCAAATGAGAGATAATACAGATCTCTTGATTCACTATAGGAGTCTGTAAATGTAAGAAAATCAGTAAATAATGGCGAACTATATGTATGATCAATTGTGGAATAGTTTTCGTTTCCAACCCAGGAGAGGTCAACATTTGTCTCAAGGTTTGATTTTAAGATATCTGTTTTAACAGAAGTTTTTGTTCTCGCATTGCTTGTGTTTGCATTTTCATTAAGATCAACGCTGAAATCTTCTGTTGCATACATAACATATTCTCTAATCGAAAGATTACTGACTATGTCTGTTTCTCCCACTGTAAGAACAGCTCCGGGAAAATTGTGTTCGTAAGTAGCAGCAATAGCACCAGCTGTTGTTATTTTAGGATCTGCAAGATGAATTTCATCAATAAACATTCTCCCTTCACTGGAATCACAAGTTATTTTAAACATTGAAAGTCCAAGATTTGTTGAACTTGTCCTTACAGTGCCTCCCATATCAATGCCTGCAAGATATATTTTTTTCTTTTCAAAATCTATTTCAAATTTTTTCCAGTCATTGAATGGATCTGTTGTAAAAGCAGCTTGTATACCTCTACCGGAAGTATCTGTATAAGAGATTGTAAGTTGCGCAGGGCTGGGTGTCCCTAATTTAGGTATTCTCATGTAACCTACAAATTTTCTATACATATCATAAGGAACAGGAGTTGAATAGCCTGTAAGGGTATAACCTGTTCCTGTCCAGCTTGTTTCAAGTACTTTTTGTGTGGATGCTATATCTGCATTTTTAAAAAATATATCTTTAACTTCAGGATATGCATCTATAAGTCTTTTTGACGGAGCTTCAGATGCAGAGTATCTTTCATATACCTCTTTTGCATAAGCAGATCCGCCGGCAGATGTTACAGTTGCGCTAAAAGTTGAGCTTTCTATAAAAAGTTCTCCGATAAATATTTTCCCTGAAGATGCAGCACCGGAATCATTTATATATATAAATCTTACAGCAGATGATTCTGCCAGACGTTTTTTATCATCAGATGAGAAATCATAATTTATTTTTAGCCATACTCCAGGTGCAGTTACAGATGCAAGAGTGCTTCCTGATGGTAAAATAGATTCCAGATCTATTGTTACAACATTTCTTGGCTCTTCAAGATCAAGTACTCCATTAAGATTCGTATCCTCAGAGTCAAGCATTCCATTTCCTCTTCCTGTAGATCCACCGACTCCTCCTACACGCATGACTGTTCCATTGGCAATATCGTTGAAAGCAAAGCCATCTGAGTAAATAGAATCTTCTCTATCCAGAATCCCATCTCCATCAAGGTCTTCGCTTATAGTTCCAATTTGTATATAAAGCTTGCCACCAAAAATATTTTCACCTTTTATTTTAAATGAAATACTTTCAGCATCTGAAAGGTCCTGATTAGCTGCAAATTTTCTTATGGGTACCTGTGCACCTGCCCAATGACTTACTGGTATTTCTTCCATATCCATAATAAGGACTTCGCCAAATATTCCATCGTTAGATGCATTTGCTGGATATGGGCCCGGAGGATTGCCTGTAGTATAACTATATATCTGATTCTGCGGAACATTCCAGTTATAATTATTAAGAGTTGCGTTTGTAAGAGTATAACTGTAATAATCTTTATATATGAGTTTTCCTCTGTTTGTTCTTGAAGGAAGGACTGTAGGGCGTGATCCTGATTTTAAAGAATCCCATGAGTCATTTTCAGGAATGCTTGCCGGATAAATATAACCGTTTCCAAGCCTCATTGTTATACCAGACTGTTGCATGTCAAAAAGACGAAGTATTCCTGTTGTGTCCTGGGATGTTAAGGATAGTCCTGTATCAACCTCTATTTTGTAATTATCTCTTGTATATTTAGCTCCCCCTGTAAAAAGCATTGATCCTTTATATTGTCCTGCATATCTTGAATACTGGTTTTGGAGTATATTCCATTTTATTCCAAATGCAAGTTCTGTCACTAAATAGTCTCCTGTAAAAAATCTGTTACCTGTTGCAAAAAGAAGATCTCCGCCATCAGTATCTGCATAGGAAGTTTTATATGTTATTTTTATTCTGTCATTGGGATGTATATATGTTCTGAATGTTATTACTCCGCTGCCATAATCTATGTCATACATTGTTTCAATGTTACCGTTTCGCTTGACTGTAACAGAACCAGGAACAATATCAGGATCAAGTATAAAAGCGCCTACTTGTAAAAGAACTTCCAGTCTTAACTCGCTTCTGTAAGTACCGGGCGTTATATTTTTTGATGGTCCATAAACAGGAACTTTATTGCCATCTGATGATGAGAATTTATCAGATAAAGGATATCTGTTTCTCATATTTCTTACACCATTGGAATTATCATAAACATAGAGAAGGTTGTTTTCTTTGTCTATTCTGATTTTTAACCTTTCATCCAATACTTCCGGGTTATTGCTTTTTGCAGAGATTCCAAATCTTATTTTTGAAATATCGTCCGGCACTGGAAAAGATGACTGATAATAAGAAAGAGATTCAAAAGGGGAGTACTCCCCTCTGTTAAAAAT
>WRCW01000015.1 GCA_009783755.1 Spirochaetaceae bacterium | reverse complement strand
TCCTGCGGGATATCCTTAAACAACTCATCAACAGAAACAAGACTCATTGATTTAAGCATCTCTTCCTGTTCATTTTTTGTATTGGGAATATAATTACTCATATTATACCTTTTCGTTTTTACAAAATTCCTTGTACTTGTCATCATCCATAAGAGAATTTAGCTCTTCGGGATTATCAAGGCTGGCTAATACGATCCAGCTTCCATAAGGATCTTCATTAACAAGCTCAGGTGAATTTTCCAGAGCTTTGTTGATTTCTAAAACAGATCCAGATATGGGAGAGAATATTTCCGATACAGCTTTAACAGACTCAATATTAGCAAATGCTTTGCCTGCAACAAGCTTGGCTCCTGCTTTTGGAAGCTCGACAAATACGATATTACCAAGTGCATTCTGTGCATAATCTGTGATACCGATATATGCTTTTTTCCCTTCTTCTTTTATCCACTCATGATCTTTTGAAAATTTAAGATTATTTGTTGACATACTGTTTTCCTCACTCACTACTTTTTAGTTTTCTTTTGATAAAACGGTAATTTTACTATTTTAGCTTTGATTTTATTATCTCTGATTATTACATCAACTTCGTTTCTAGGCTGGACCATCTCTGCTGAGATCATGACCATTGCCACCCCTTTTTTTAAAGTTGGAGAATAAGTCCCGCTTGTGACATAGCCTATTTCCACACCATCTTTTTCGATCTTGTATCCACTGCGCGGAACACCCTTATCTATGAGCTCAATACCTGTAAGTTTTTTTGCAGTGCCTTCTTCGATTTGTTTTTTAAGAACATCAGCTCCTATGAAATTACCTTTATTTGGTTTTACGAAAAATTTCAAGCCTGCTTCAATTGGTGTTATATTGTCGTCGAATTCATGACCATAAAGCGGAAGCGCAGCTTCAAGCCTTAAAGTATCCCTTGCGCCCAAACCAACAGGAAGTATCCCCTCATTTTTTCCAGCAGAGAGCAGATTATCCCATATTTCTTCTGTCTGAGAGTGATGGCAATAAATTTCAAATCCATCTTCGCCTGTGTAGCCTGTTCTTGATACAATAATTTTTTTTCCGCATACCTCAACGTAATCAAATGTAAAAAAGTTTATTTGATCCAAATTAAAATTGGTGAGCTTTTGGAGTATAACTTGTGCTGATGGTCCCTGTATTGCAATTTGACCATAATCAGTTGAGCTGTTTATTATTTCCAGACTGCTGGAAATAATTGATATTTTTTCTTTAAACCATGAAAAATCTTTTTCTGTATTGGAAGCATTCACAACAAGCAAAAACTCTTCGTCGCTTATCATATAAACCAGCAAATCATCAACAACCCCTCCTTTCTCATTTGGAACAGGGGAGTAGATAATTTTTTTTGGATGCAATAAGTTCATATCATTTGTAATTAGGGTGTTTAATATATTTTTTGCTTCTTTCCCTTTTACTATAATTTCACCCATATGTGAAACATCAAAAAGTCCTGCTTTTTCGCGGGTAGCAGTGTGCTCTTCAATAATTGAAGTATACTGGATAGGCATTTCCCATCCCCCGAAGTCAACTATTTTTGCTCCAAGAGTTTTGTGTTTTTCATAAAGTGGTGTGTGCTTTAGCATAAACAACCATCCATTTCTTCAAAATAGTAGCATTTTAATTATAGCATATTCCAGTCGCAGATTACTACAAAAAAATCAGCAAATTATTATATAAAAAATCATTATTAATAATGAGTAGAAACAAAATAGGGAAGATGTTAAAATAGATTAGTTAGATGATATATACTAATGGGTTGATTTGTTTAAATATTAAATAAAGAGGAGAGAGTAAAATGGTAACAGGTATTGAACATTTAGCGATTTTTTCAAGCGATACAGCAAAACTTAAAGATTGGTATATAAAAATGTTTGACTTTAAGCAAGTATATGATAACGGTAAAGGAACATATTTTTTAAAAGCGCAAGATGGATTCATGCTTGAGTTTATTATGGGTAATACAGGAGATATCCCAAAGGATCACACTATTAAGGGTTTACGCCATATTGCCATTAGTGTAGGTTTAGACAATTTTGAGAAGATGGTAGAAAAACTGAAAGCTGTAAATGTAGAGGTAATTAGCGAAGCAACAATATCTGATAAAGGTGTTGGCACTTTCTTTTTTCGCGATCCTGATGGAAATGTCTTGCATTTGATTTCACGCAAAGCGCCATTATAATGGGTAAAAATTGATGCTTTATTCTTACAGCATCACTCTACTGATTCTTTGTCCCCTGATATTTCTTGCTGCATTTATAGATTCCATTGCAGGAGGAGGCGGGCTTATCTCTTTGCCAGCTTATATCTTCGCAGGGATTCCTATTCACACTGCAAGTGGAACAAATAAATTTTCAAGCTCAATAGGAACTTCAATTGCTGTTACAAATTATGTCAGAGGCAGTTATGTTGATTTTCCTGCTGCTATAACAGGTTCCATGGGAGCTTTTTTAGGTGCATGGATTGGAACCCAGCTTGCACTCGCTCTTTCGCCTAAAACTTTACAAATATGTATTATGGTTATTCTTCCGCTAGTGGGAATAATACTCTTTCTTCGCAGAGACAAAGAGAGTCCTAAACCAAAAAATCCTCTATCTGCCAGATCCAAACTTATTTTCTCTTCTTTGATAGGATTGATTTTTGGTTGCTATGATGGCTTCTTTGGACCTGGGACAGGACTGTTTATGACGCTTACACTTTCAGCAATCGTTAGATTAGAATTAACAAAAGCTGTTGGAACCACCAAGGTCATTAATTTCTCTTCGAATATTGGTTCAATGATTACCTGGCTTGTAAATGGAAAAATACTTTTTCCTGTTGCAATACCATGCGCGATTTGTTCTATGGCAGGCAACTACATTGGTTCTCGAATAGCCATGAAATCAGGGAAGAAAATTATTCGCCCTATTCTTGCATTTGTAGCTATTTTACTTTTTGCAAAGATACTTTTTGATTTGATCGCAAGTTCATTCTAAATAAAGATGACTTGTTCTGTTATACATGGCTAGCACAGGTACTAGTGGAGCATCTGCGTTGGCTAGCTAATTGCTTTTTACAGAATTGTACAACCTATATCCACCGCTAAGGTTATAAACATCAAACCCATTTTGCATCAATATTCTGGCTGCAATGTAGCTGCGCATTCCACTAAAACAGTGGACGTAGACAATCCTGGAGCGATCAATCTCACCAATATGCTTTCGCAGGGAATCAAGAGGAATGTTGATAAAACCATTTATATGACCTTGTGCAAATTCTTTTGGATTGCGTACATCGAGCAGTGTAACACTGCCATCTCGTGGCAGTGAGTCAACATCATGCCAATGGAAAATCTTTACTTTTCCTGTCAATGCATTTTGGATAGCGAATCCTGCCATGTTTACCGGATCTTTTGCAGAAGAATAGGGCGGAGCATAGCACAATTCAAGCTGTGTAAGGTCATTGGCACTCATTCCCGCGCGAATTGCTACAGCCAGCACATCGCAACGTTTGTCCACACCATCAAAACCCACGATTTGTGCTCCTAGTATTTTACCGCTTTGTTTTTCAAAAATAACTTTTATGGACATAGGTTTGGAATTAGGATAATACCCTGCGTGACTAGGTGACCAGAGGAATATTTTATCATAATTGAGTCCAAGTCTCTTGGCTGTTTTTTCGTTCACACCTGTAAAGGCTACTGTCATGTCAAAGATTTTTATTACTGCTGACCCTTGTGTGCCTGAGTATTCGGATGGGATACCACAGATGTTGTCAGCAGCTATCCGCCCTTGCTTGTTTGCAGGTCCTGCAAGCGGAATCATGGCTGGCTGTTTTGTGACAAAATCAATTATCTCAATAACATCCCCCACAGCAAATATGTCCGGGTCAGAACTGCGCATTTGCTTGTCCACAAGAATACCGCCGCGGCTGTTTATATTTAATCCAGCATCCTTTGCAAGCTGGCTTTCTGGTTTTACACCAATTGCCAGGATCACCATGTTTGTTTCAATCGTACCGTTTGATAGCTCAACAGTAAGACCATCTATTTTTTCTACGATCTTCTTAAACCCATTATTAAGATAGAGCGAAATCCCTTTTTTTCGCAGGTAGTGGTGTACATCACAAGCCATATCAATATCAAGAGGAGCAATCACCTGATCTGCCAATTCTATGATGCTTACATCCAGGCCAGCATCTTTTAAATTCTCAGCCATTTCAATTCCAATGAAGCCACCGCCTACTACCACTGCACTCCGGGGCTGGTGTGATTGTATGTACGCTTTGATAAGATCAGTGTCAGCTACATTGCGCAAGGTAAATACAGCCTCTGAGTTTATCCCATCTATGGGAGGCTTTATTGGAGCGCCTCCGGGAGAAAGTATCAGTTTATCGTAGGTTTCAGTGTAGGTTTCATTGGTTTGTATGTTTTTAACTTTTACTGTTTTATTTTTACGGTCAATGGAAAGAACTTCGTTTTGTATTCTTACAACCACATTGAATTGACTATGAAAACTTTCAGGAGTTTGAAGAAGTAACTCCTCTCGATCTTCAATTATTCCTCCAATATGATAGGGAAGACCACAGTTAGCAAAAGAGATATGCTCTCCTCGTTCGAATATGATGATTTCAGCATGTTCATCAAGTCTGCGAAGACGGGCTGCTGCTGTGGCGCCACCTGCTACTCCGCCTACAATTATTATCTTACTCATTGCAACATCCTCCATATCAAGCGTGTTATTAATACCTATATTAAGATAGTAAAACAATCTTTGAATTTGTCAAATGAATTATATCATTAAGTATAAAATTAAGATTATGATGTAGTAGTTTTTTTATTCTTCTCGTAAACATCTGAAAAAAGGGGAGGGCTATCCCAATCCTAAACTTTTTCCCTTTTATCAAATGCGCGTATTACTCCAAATTCTCCGTCATATCCTGGAGTTATAAATACATTGCCTGACCTCATGCGTTCTATTGCACTGGCAAGCATTTCTCCGGGGATACCAGGTGGATCAAGCTTTTTTATATCATTGATACCAAGGTCAAGTAACAGGGAAAATTCACTTCCTGCTTTTTCGATTATGTAATTGTATGCAGCAGCTACCTTCTTGGATGCTACCCCTACCTCAAGAAGTTCTGATAATAATTCAGATAATGGTATAAGAGACCTGTATGGCCTGCGATTTGTATTCAAAAAGTTTTTGGGGCATGGAGTTTCTTCATCAACTTTTTCATCTGCAAGTTCCATTACGCGCCTCATTACCCCCTGGGTCAAAGGCTTTTTACATTCAGGGCAGATCCCTTCAGAACGAATTGTATCTTCCGGGCTTAAATAAACATTGCAGTTTCTGTGTCCATCATAGTGATATTTTCCTTCTTGCGGAAAAAACTCTATTGTTTCGATAATATCATTCTTTTTATCTTTTCTTTGTAATGCTTTTACAAGTGAAGAGTAGGAGATATCCATTTCCAAAATCGTTGCTTCTCTCCCAAGCTTATCAGAAGAATGGGCATCGGAATTCGATATTATTGAAAATTTATCAAGTGATTTAACTGCCCAATTCATTGGCGGATTGGAAGATAATCCTGTTTCTACTGCATATATATATTTTGATAAATCCTGATAACATTCGTCAATTGAATCAAAGCCGGAACGTGCTCCAAGCGCTGAAAACCAAGGTGTCCATATATGGGCAGGGATAAGCATTGAACGCTCATCAGTTTCAAGAAGAATTTCAAAGAGGCTGCGCGAATCAAGTCCTAAGATAGGGCGGCCATCTGAAGCGATATTTCCTTTTTTTTCAAGACGTGCCTGAAAATCTTCTGCAGATTTAAAGTCAGGTAAGATCACAACATGGTGTACTTTTCTTGTTTTTCCATTGCTGTAAATCGTGCTTATTTCACCTGTAAGAACAAATCTGGGATACTCCTCTGTGACAGGAGTTGGTATTTTTTCTGCTAACGCAATCCCTGAGTCAAAATCTTTACGCAAGGTTTTTTTAAAAGTATAAAAACCTTCTTCTGCTGGCTCCAGTTGCTCTTTTAAATCTTTAAGCCAGTTGGGATGAGTGCAGTCTCCTGTTCCTAAAATATTGATCCCTTTGATCCTTGCCCATCTGTCAAGATAAGCAGGAATAAGCTTTGGACTTGTTGCTCTTGAATATTTTGAATGGATATGAAGATCAGCAATGAGGCGCATAAAGCATTATAAAGCAGAGAAGATTTTTGGACAAGAATTATTTCAAGATTTTCTCAAGTGAAAAGCAAAGCATTTTGATTTACGCAGGTTATGAGGGTTATACTTTACTTACCAATCGCGTGGAACAAACCCTTTCGGAATATCGAGTTTCATTATATCGCCGCTTTGCTCTATAACATAGAATCCGGACTTATGGGCATAGTTGCGCGTTTCGCCTGTTATTATGGCAGTAGCAATTGCCCCATGGTACTTCCTTTTATCGTTCCTTGCGTCTGCAATATGACGAAGAATTTCCATGCGCTCAACATGTTCGTCTACATCCTGTTTGCGCAGTTTTGATTTAACTTCTACAGCTATAAGAATATCTCTGTTTTCAAGAACTATATTAACTTCTGCCAAATACTTTCTGGTTTTAGGATCTGCATACTCACGCCCTCTGGGGGAAATCTCATCAAAATTAAATCCCAGGTTATTGAATTTATCAACAATGCTCGGAGCAACAAGATGTTCAGCAAGTTCTCCAAAGCTGTTGCTCAGTTTGCTTATCTGCTTGCTAACTTCCTTAACTATACGGTCAGTTTCCTTCAGCTGCTCTCTGGTTTCTCTCATTTGTTCTCTGTCTTCCATCAGAGCGGCCCAAACTTTATCAAAAGTTAAAGGTTCATTTTTGTGTAATTCCGACATAACATACTCCATATTTAAAATACGCTACATTTGTATAGCTGTCAACTAAAGTGTCAAAGCTATAACTTTATAACAAGAATAACAAACAGATTGATTCAAAAAACAGATGTTAACCTAATGAAAAACATGGTTTTTAGCAGAGGTAAATCTATACAATAAATTGCTTGCATTATTTGCCAAAATAAGCAATATTCTTATATGCAAAGCATTGATCTTAGCAATATGCAGCAAAAAAATTTGAATTTTAGAAATATTTTTATGATTTTTAGCCACTTGGCACAAAAATTGCTCTCTCTCTCTCTCTCTCTCTCTCTCTCTCTCTCTCTCTCTCTCTCTCTCTCTCTCTCTCTCTTAAACTTATAGATTTTTTTAAAGCACAAAAAAATTTGCCTAAAATATTATTTTGTCTCACATGGAGTCAACCTCATGATAACAAGGTGGCTCGTGAAAGGGGGTGTAAGAAATGGGTACCCCGCCGGAGGCTTCCTCCCCATTTCCTACACCCCTATATCCCATGAAGTACAGGTGGGATATAGGGGTGTAGTCCGGGGCTTTTATAAGGGTTTCATAACGCATATAGCTTTGATAATAAAAAGGAGTAAATATGAAAGTAAAAGAATTAATAGTAATTTTCTTGACTACAGTTGCGATGGTGTTTATTGGCTGCGCTGATAATGGCGGTGGTGGTGATATTGGTGGTGATGGCGGTGGCGACACTCTAACTACCCCAACTCCAATTGCAGGGTTTGAATGGATAAATCCAGGGACCTTTACCATGGGAAGCAGCTCTGATAGTGATCCTGACCATTATGGTGATGAAGTTCAACATGAGGTAACGCTAACCAAAGGGTTTTATATGGCAAAGTATGCTGTAACTCAGGAACAATACCAGAGTGTAATGGGGAGTAATCCGAGCTATTTTAATAATAATCCTGCTAGCGAGGAAGAACAGGGAAAGCGTCCTGTAGAGCGGGTAAGATGGTATGATACAATAGTGTTTTGTAATAAGTTGAGTATAACAGAATGGCTTACCCCTGTTTATACAATAGATGGAAAAACTAATCCTGATGACTGGGAAGCTATTCCTGTAAGCGATTATGCAACATGGGATGCAGTAGAAATGAGTTCTACTGCAAATGGTTATAGACTTCCTACAGAAGCAGAGTGGGAGTATGCATGCAGGGCAGGGACGCAAACAGTATTTAATAATGGAAATAATAATTATACAAATGTTGGGGCTATAGCATGGCATTATTCCAACAGCGATAATAAAACCCATGAAATAGGGAAAAAAATACCTAATGCATGGGGATTATATGACATGCATGGGAATGTGTATGAGTGGTGCTGGGACTGGTATGATGATTATGATGGAGCAGCTACAGACCCCAAAGGGCCTAGGACGCCTAATATGAGCTATGGCGCCGAACGTGTGTCACGCGGTGGCTGCTTTGACCATCTTGCTGATAACGCTCGTTCGGCCTATCGGTATTTCTACGGGCCATGGGGTGGGCTCAACGTCATTGGCTTTCGGCTAGTGCGCCAACAATAATACTGCAGAATAGATCGCAACTTCATGTTGCAGCCTCTTGATGACAAAATGGCTTTTAGAAGGAGGCATAAAAAATGGGGCTGCGGCATGGATCGCGGCACGGATGCTGCATCCCGCGCTAGCCACGGATGGCGATTGGCGCGGGGCGTCGCTGTTGTGGTTTTTTGGAGAGCCTCCGGAGGGGTATGGAGTACCAAATATTTTTATGCCTCTATACTAAATAGTGTATAAAAAATGACTTAGCGAGATCGGTTCAGACATTGGTGAGATTGTGATATGGTTTTTTGGATTATTTAGATTAGATAATTTTGAAGCAAAACACATCTGCATACAGTATTAGAGTAAGAAATATTTTTTATGGTTTTAGTATTCTTACTTCGGAGATGCAGATGAAAAAATCAGAGTCTACAGAAAATACCATCATCATAAATAGAGAACACAAGGATAGCTTGTTTACTTTTCTCTTTAATAATCCTGCTGCTTTAAAGGAACTTTATTCAGCAATAGAAGGTATTAATCTTTCACCCGATATTCCTGTTGATATAAATACCTTAACAGGCATTCTTATAAGAGGACAACTCAATGATGTCTCATTTACCATTGACAACCGGCTTGTAGTGCTAATAGAACATATGTCTACAATATCAGATAATCTACCCTTGCGCCTTTTAATGTATATAGGACGTTTATATGAAAGTATTATTGATGATGAAAAAAGGTATCAGAGAAAGCTTGAAAAAATACCCAGTCCTGAATTTATTGTTTTATATAACGGCAAAGAGAGATTCCCTGACCATAAAGAATTACATCTTTCTACTGCTTTTCAAAATACCGAAGATTTAAAATTATCTGAAAATAAAATACCACTGGAACTAATAGTGCAGGTATATAATATAAATCAGGGATATAACCAACAGATACTAAGCAAAAGTAAAACTCTTGACAGTTACAGCATTTTAATCAGCAAGATATGGGAATACCAAAAAGAAAAAATATCTCTTGAAGAATCTTTAAAATCTGCTATAAAATACTGCATAGAGAATAATATTTTAAGAGACTTTTTAAAAAGACACAGCTCGGAGGTTTATAATATGCTATTTGGTGAATGGGACTTTGAAAAAGAAAAAGCTGTTGCAATAAGAGAAGCAAGGGAAGAAGGCCATGATAGTGCAAGTCTGGAAATTGCTAAAAATCTTTTGGCAGAGGGTCTAACACCTGAGTTTGTAAAAAAAACTACTGGTCTTGATCTGGAAACCATTCAAAAGCTTTCTTTAAAATGAACAAATCCTTTTCTCTTTGAAATATCTGCTCTGTTTTATATCTAATTATTTGCAGCGAGTTTTTTGCGCAAAGTCCCTGTGGTGAAATATTATTCAGAAGTACACGATGGTAAAAAATACTCTATTGCGTCTTTTCTCGCTTTTTCAAGAATATCTTTATCTTCGATAATATCTGCGATCTTAAATTCTGCAAATCCAGACTGCCTTATTCCTGTAATATCTCCGTGCCCTCTAAGTTTAAGATCCTCTTCTGCTATTTTAAAACCATCGTTATTTTCTTTTATAACCCTGAGCCTTGATTTTGCTTCATCCGTAAGATCTTTGGAAAAAACCAGGAAAGCATAAGACTGATATTCACTCCGTCCGATCCTCCCTCTAAGCTGGTGCAGAGCTGTTAGCCCGAATCTTTCAGCATGCTCAATTACCATGCATGTAGCTTTAGGTATATCAACTCCAACTTCAACAATACTTGTAGCAACAAGTATATTGATTTTTTCTGATGCAAACTCTTTCATTACCTCTTCTTTTGTCTCTTCATTAAGGCGTGAATGAAGCATTGCGCATTTATATTCAGGGAAAATATTTTCAGCAAGATGTTTAAACATTGCTTGCGCATTTTTAAGATTAAGCACTGATGATTCCTCAATCAGTGGATATATAAAGTATGCCTGAAAACCTTTTTCAATTTCTTTTTTTACCCAGTCATAAACTTTCTGTATATTTTCCTGAAAAACAGAATGGGTTTTTACAGGGATCCTCCCTTTGGGCATTGTTTTTATTGTTGAAACAGAAATATCTCCAAAAAAAGTCATTTGAAGTGTTCTTGGAATAGGGGTAGCAGTCATCATAAGATAATCACCATCTTTGCTTTTTTCTGTAAGAGCTTTCCTTTGGCTAACTCCAAATTTGTGTTGTTCATCAACAATTATAAACCCGAGGTTTTTAAATTTAACAGGATCAGAAAGAAGAGAATGGGTTCCAATAATAAGGTCTATGTCCCCGGACTCAAGAGCTTCGCGCACATACTTTTTTTTTGTTTCCGGTACTCTTCCTGAAAGGAAAGCCATTTTTATCTCTGTTTCTAAAAAAAGTTTTGAAGCTGTTTCAAGATGTTGTTTTGAAAGCAATTCTGTAGGAGCCATAAATGCTACCTGATATCCTGATTCAATATAAGGAACTGCGGAGAGAAATGCAACAATTGTTTTTCCACATCCCACATCTCCCTGAACTATTCTATCCATTGGAGAATCAGAGATACTGTCATTATAAATTTCTTCCAAAGATGATTGCTGGTCTTTGGTCAAAGAGAATGAAAGAGTTTTTAATATTTTATTCTGTAGTATTCGCGGCAAATCTCTTTTTTCTCTTTTTTGCGCTGTTTTTTCTTTTTTTAATTCTAATATTGTTTTTTGAAAAATAAAAAACTCTTCATATTTTAAAGTGATAATTGCTTTTTCAAGAAGTTCTCTGTTTTCTGGAAAATGAATATTTGAAATTGATTCTGAATGCGCCAAAAGATCGTTTTTATTTATAATATTTTCAGGAAGGATATTTTCCGCATATCTCCCTTCTGTCTCAATTGCATTGCGTATTATTTTTCGTAAAAAACCCTGAGTAAGGTCTGATGTCAATGGATATACAGGAATGATTTTTAAGAAATTTAAAGGTGAATTACTTGATTTTTCATATTCAAAATTAGTGGACTGGATTTCTCCAAACCGTAAAGAAAAAGTTCCATAGATATAATAAAACTCTTCGTGTTTTATGGAGTTTGCTAGAAAATTTCTTCCAAAACAGACAAGCGTTGCCTGATCAGAATTATCGCTGATATGTATTTTAAGTGTCTTTTTATTTCCATAACCAAAATATGAAAACTCATCAACTTTGCATAGTGCTGTAATTGTTATAGGCTCTTCGTTGTTTTTTCTGGCTTCGGAAAGAGATGAAACAACATCCCTGAATTCATAAGTGCGTGGGAAATAATAGAGAAGATCACTTACAGAGGTAATGCCTGCCTCTTTTAGATACTTTATAGAGACAGCTCCGACTCCTTTAAGCATTTTAAGAGAAGGCATTTTATATCCTGCTAAAACGGAAATTTCAAAGCTAAACTTGCAAGAAGAGCAATAACAAATTTACCTACAAAGAAAAAAATTATCATTACAATAGCAAATAATAAAAGATTTGCCGGATAATTACTGCTCTTTGAAAAAAATGATGATACTTTTGCAGATACAGGAATTAACAAAGAATCAATACTTGTCAGAACAGTTGAGTGGATATTTGGTTTTATCAGAACGATAATAAGTCTTATCATGACAATAATAAAAAGAAAAAATATTAATGAAGAAAATGCACTCCATATTGCCTTTATGGTAATTGCAAGGATTATGCCAAATGTAATTGTACCAAGTAATCCAAACTGGGTTAAAATATTACCTATAATTACAAGCACTGCTAATGCAATAATAGGAGAGAAATCAATATATCCTATTGTAAAAAAAGGTATTTTTCTGAAAATATTCAGGTATGGATCACAGAGCTTTGCTAAAGTCCCTTTTTCATTATGATTTTGGGATGAAAACCAAGATAATACAATTCTTATTATAATAAGAAGCATATAAATGGAAATGAATCCTGCAATAAAATCTGTACCGTTTTTTAACATAATTACCTCTGTTTATATATTATATCTATAAAAAAATCAGGAGTGAATAAAATAAATATTACTCCTTCCAGACTGATTTAACAAATGGATAGTGCTCAACTTTTTTAATAAAAGCATCGTCAGAAGCAGTAGTTACCTGTGGAGCTGCTTTTATAACTATCTCTTTATTTGGTTTTTCATCTATATGAAAGAATACCTGACAATTTCCATTATGTTCAAGTAAAAATGATTTAAATGTATCCATATCCTCATAGGTGATATTATTAAAAAAAGTAAAATGCATTTCTTTAACGATTGCTTCATCAAGTTCTTCAGGTTCCGAAATCTTTTCGCATTTTAGTTTTGGTTCAAAGCTCTCTTTATCCTCAAAGATTTTTTTATAAACCTTTACAGTAAATCCAAGTATTTTTCCATCCAAAACAAGATATTTATATTTATTCCATTCAGGAGGAAACAGTACAACAGATATTTCTCCATTGTATGTTTCAATACTGATTGCTGCAAACTGCTCCATTTTTTTTGTTGTAAGGTGTTTAATAGCTTTGACTATACCAAGCACTATATATTTTCTGTCAAGCATTGATCTTTCAAGAAGATTTGTTTTAAGAGTAACACATTTGTCATATATATTTTTATATTCTTTTAATGGATGTCCTGAAAAATAAAATCCAAGATTCTCTTTTTCAAATTCAAGAAGCTCTTTTTCCGGCCACTCCGGAACTTCTTCAAGTTCAATTTCAGGAAGTTCGCTTTTTTCCGAAGAATCAAATAGCGAAGTTTGTCCATATTTTTTATTCTCTTGTTCGCGGGAAGCTATTTCAACAAGTTTTTCAAGATTATTAAATAGTGTTGCTCTTCCTCTTTTTTCAATATTGTCGAAAAGTCCTGATTTTAAAACAGTTTCAAGAACCTTTTTATTTATTATATGTAAATCACTTCTATTTATAAAATCTGTAAAACTCTTATATAATCCATTTTCATTTCTTTCTCTTAGTATTTCCTCAACAGCAGCAGTCCCAACATTTTTTATTCCAATCAATCCATAAATAATTTTATTGTCTTTTGCAGTAAAATTTCTTTCAGAAAGATTAATATCCGGCGGAAGTATTTCAAGTCCCATACTTTTTGCCTCTGCAATATATTCAGAGAGTTTATCTGTATCATTTACTTCATTTGTGAGGTTAGCTGACATGAATTCAGCAGGATAGTTTGCTTTTAGATATGCAGTCTGATATGCAAGAACAGCATAAGCTGCAGAATGGGATTTATTAAAACCATATCCAGCGAATTCTGAAATTATTTCAAAAATATCTTCGGCAAGTTGTTTGCTGTATCCGTTTTTCTCTGCCCCTTCCATAAATTCATTTTTCATTCCTGCCATTTTTTCAACGTCTTTTTTACCCATTGCACGGCGCAGAATATCAGCTTTTCCAAGAGACAACCCTGCAATTATGCGGGCAACCTGCATTGCTTGCTCCTGATAAACTATAACGCCATAAGTAGGCTTTAGAACATCTTCAAGCGAAGAATGGAGATATTTTATTTTTATTTTACCATTTTTTGAATCAATAAATTGAGGGATATACGGCATTGGTCCTGGCCGATAGAGTGCATTTAATGCAATAAGGTCTTCTATACTGCCTGGTTTTGTAGCTTTAAGATTTTTTTGCATTCCTGGGCTTTCAAATTGAAAAATACAAGCGCTTTTACCTTCTCCAAGCATACGGAATGTTTTTTCATCAAAGTCTGGTATTTTCTCAATGGAGAAATCGATCCCTTTTTTTCGTATAAGGTCTTCTGTATTTTTTATTAGAGTAAGTGTTTTAAGGCCAAGAATATCCATTTTTACAAGACCGCACTCCTCAAGTTTATCCATTGTAAACTGAGTGGAAACAGCTCCTGTTCTGGTATCCTTGTAAAGAGGAACATAATTTGTAAGTTCTTCTTTGCCTATAACAATTCCCGCAGCGTGTAACGATTGATGCCTGTTTAATCCTTCAAGTATTCTAGAAATATCTACAAGTTTTTGATATTTTCCCCCTTTGGCAATAACTTTTTTAAGCTCATCTTCTCTTCCTATTGCATCATCAAGGTTTTTTGCATCAAATGGAACAAATTTTGTTATCATATTGGCTTCATCAAAAGGTATATCAAGAACCCTTGCAACATCTTTTAATACTGCTTTTGCTTTTAGTGTACCAAAGGTAATTATCTGTCCAACTCTTTCTGAACCATACTTGTAGGTAACATAATCAATGACTTCCTGTCTTCTCTCAAAGCAGAAATCTATATCAAAGTCAGGCATTGAAATTCTTTCCGGATTTAAAAACCGTTCAAAAAGAAGTCCGTATTTAAAAGGATCTATATTTGTTATAAAAAGAGCATAAGCAACAACAGAGCCTGTGCCGGAACCTCGGCCAGGTCCTACTGGAATTCCATTTTCAAGAGCATATCTTATAAAATCCCAGACAATAAGAAAATATCCTGTAAAGCCCATGGAGATTATTGTCTTAAGTTCATAATCAACACGCTCCTGTATTTCCGGAGTTATTTCTTCATATCTTTTTTTAAGTCCCTGCTGTGCAATATGGCTCAGGTAGTCATCAGGAGAATTAAAATCCCGAGGTATTTCAAAATCTGGCAAAAGTGGGCCTGGCAGTTTTAATTCGATATTACACATATCTGCAATTTTTTTGGTATTTTCTATAGCATCTGGTACTGCCTTAAATAACTGTTTCATCTCTTCGGAAGATTTCAGGTAATACTCTTTTTTATCAAAAACAAGCCGCTTGGTATCTGAGAGTTTTTTTTGCGTACCTATACATATTAAAATTTCCTGCGCTTCAGCTTCTTCCTTGTTTACATAGTGGATATCATTTGTTGCAACAAGCGGAATACCTGTTTTTTCCGATATTTTGCATAAAGCCTGGTTTACAATTTTTTGTTCAGGAATCCCATGATCCTGAAGCTCCAGGAAGAAATTACCTCTTCCAAAAAGAGCATCATATTCAAGCACTATTTTTAAAGCTTCTTCTGCTTTTCTATCAAGTATAAGCGATGGAATAAGTCCTGCAACACAGGCACTGCAGCAAACAAGATTATTGCTATATTGCTTTAATGTTTCAAAATCTATTCTTGGCTTATAATAAAAACCTTCTATGTATGCTATTGAGGTAAGCTTGATAAGGTTGCTGTACCCTATACTATCTTTTGCAAGGAGAATGAGATGATAGTATTTGTTGCCATCTTCTGTGCCGCTTTTTAGTTTCATTGAGCCGGGTGCAACATAAAACTCATTCCCAATTATTGGTTTTATTCCATTAGCTTTACATTCTTTATAGAAATCAAGGGCTCCAAACATATTTCCATGATCAGTTATCGCAAGGCTATCCATGCCGAGTTCTTTTGCTTTTTGAATAAGCCTTGGGATGCTTGCTGCACCATCGAGAAGTGAAAAATCTGTATGATTATGGAGATGAACAAAATCCGACATAAATTTATATGAATACTATAGCTTATTTAGCTATCTGTTGCAAACAAAAAGCAGCTCTCATTTTGAATAGATTTTGAATAATTTTAGAGTTATAGCTATGATTATTGGCAAGATTATAGCAACTTAGAAAAATATTTATGCTTGAACAAACTATTATATTAAGCCTATCATTAATAGATGTAGCGAGGGTCGAGGGTAAATAAAGCTTACATATGACCAAGCATATGAGATTGACAAAAGGCTCTTTTAATAGATCGAGGTTTTTATGCTCCAGCTTATTGGGAGACCTTCCTGTAAAGAAACACGTAAAGTAGAAAGGTTTCTTAAAGAAAGAAAAATAGATTTTCACTTTATTGATCTTGATAAAAAAGAACTTTCGCAGGGAGAGCTGAAAAGCATATTTAATTCTATTTCACCTTCTGATTTGATAAATAAAAATTCAAAGGAATTTGAAAAAAAGGGATTAAAATATATGGATTTTAATTCTGAAGAAGAATTATTATCAAACCAGAAATTACTTGTTACGCCGATTATCAGGGAAAAGAATCGGGCAATTTCTGGTTATGATGAAACTCTGCTTAAAAGCTTTGTTAAATAAAATGGATAAGGGATAAAGATTTTTATGAAATATGCTATACTGGGAAGTGGATCAACTGCGAATTCCTATATTTTTGAACATGATGATTTTGCTTTTGTTGTTGATAATGGTTTTGCCTTTAATGAATTTTCAAAAAGAGCTTCGAGCTTGGGTTTTGATATTTCAAAAATAAAATTTATTTTTCTTACCCATAAACATGCGGACCACTCAAGAGGGATAGACAAACTTTCTAAAAAGCTGAAAGCCCCTGTTGTAATGAGCAGCGATGTATATCTTGACAGATCTGAAACAAAGAAAATTTATAAAAGGCTTAATGTCGAACCAGGGAAAGAATATAGTTATGAGAAACTTAATTTTTCTGTGTTTCCGATTTCTCATGATATCGAAGGCTCTGTAAGTTATAGTTTTAATTTTAGCGGAATTATTTTTACAATAATTACAGATACTGGAAAAATACTTAAAGATATGGAAGCACATGCTATAAATGCAGATATACTTTTTCTGGAAGCAAACTATTGTCCGCAGATGCTTGCAGATGGACCATATCCTCTATATCTTAAGAAAAGGATAGAGTCGAACCAGGGGCATCTATCAAATAATGATGCAGTGGGGTTTCTTTCAAGAATTTATAATTTATTGCAAATAAAAAACAGAATGACATATCTATGTCATATGTCAGCTACAAATAATTGCTATGAAAAACTTGAAGATGTTATTAAAATTAATATGCCTGAAACATTCAGGTACAGAATATGCCGAAAAGGTGAACTTGTTGAAGGTATAGCCTTATAAGAGAGGAGATTTTATATGAGTAAAAGAGTTTTATGTATTCTTGCAGAAGGGTTTGAAGAAGTTGAAGCTGTAACACCTGTTGATATGTTAAGACGCGCGGGGATCGAAGTTGTTGTGGCAGGTCTTGAAGGTATTGATGTTGCTGGATCTCATGGTATAACGCTTCTTGCAGATTGTGAATTTGGCGAAGTAATTGGAGAAGATTTTGATGCTGTTTTTCTTCCAGGCGGAAAGGGCGGAGCAGAAAATCTTGCTGCAGCTAAAGAGGTCATAGATTATATAAATGAAATGTTTGAAAAAGGCGGTCTTGTTTCTGCTATATGCGCTTCTCCCGGAGTTGTTTTAGGTAAAACTAAATTTATTTCAGGAAAAAAAGTGACCTGTTATCCTGGTTTTGAAAAATATTTGCCAAAAGAAGCAAAATATACTGATGAAAGAGTTGTTATAGATGGAAATATTATTACAGGAAAAGGGGCAGGAGCTGCTGCTGAATTTACATCTGCAGTGATTACATATCTTTCAAATAAGGAAAATGCAGACAAAGTATTTAGTGCAATGTTTTTTAAATAGGTTCTTGCTGCAAAGCCTATATAAGGTAATGATTTTTGGATAATGAAAACAAATCCGAAGGTGTACTTCCAACAAACCCTTTGGGTCAAGAAAAAATAGGCAAACTTCTTTTGAAGTTTGCAATTCCCAGTATTCTAAGCAATATGATAAATGCCATTCATAATATTGTTGATCAGGTTTTTATAGGGCAGGGAGTCGGAATAGTGGGAAATGCTGCAACTAACATTGCATTCCCTCTTACTACAATAGCTACAGCTATTGCACTTCTTCTGGGCGTAGGGAGTTCTTCCAATTTTAATCTTAATCTGGGTGCAGGCAACAGGGAAAAAGCCGCGCGTATAGCAGCCACAGGTATTTCCATGATGTTTATATTCGGGATCCTCCTTTGTGTTCTTGTAAGGATATTTCTTGAGCCTCTTTTACATATCTTTGGTTCCCCGGAAGAGGTGTTTTCATATTCTCTTACCTATACAGGGATTACTTCTTTTGCTTTACCCCTTATGATTGTTTCAACAGGACTCAGTGTTCTTATACGTTCCGATGGCAGCCCTAAATACGCAATGATGTGTATTTCAGTAGGAGCTATTATACATACAATATTGGATCCTATTTTTATTTTTGTGTTTGATATGGGAATAGCAGGTGCTGCTATTGCTACAAATATTGGTCACTTTGTTGCATGTTTTCTGGCTGTCAGGTATTTGTTTAAATTTAAATCAGTAATTTTAAAAAAAGAGTATTTTTTCCCAAAATTAAATTTATTTAAGGCAATTGCCTCACTTGGTGCAGCATCATGTTTTAATCAACTTGCAATGACTCTTACACAGATCGTAATGAATAATACTTTAAGACATTATGGTGCTTTATCCAGATATGGAAGTGATATTCCGATAGCTGTTGTAGGAGTTATATTAAAAGTAAATATACTTTTTATGGCATTTGTCCTTGGAATTGCTCATGCATGCCAACCTATTGTTGGGTTTAATTATGGTGCTAAAAATTATGAGCGTGTTAAAAAAACATATATAAGAGCTATTATTTCTGTTACTGTTATTGCAGTTATTACTTTTGCATGTTTTCAGCTTTTCCCAAGACAGATTGTAGGTATTTTTGGGAAAGGTAATGAAATGTACTTTCATTTTGCTGAAAGATATTTCCGTATATATATGCTTTTTATTTTTATGAATGGTGTTCAGCCTCTTACTGCAAATTTTTTTACTTCAATAGGAAAAGCAACAAGAGGTGTTTTTATTTCTATGACCAGGCAAATTATTTTTTTACAACCGCTTATTTTGATTTTTCCAATATTTATGGGAATAGATGGAGTTATGTATGCCGGGCCTATTGCCGATGGAGCAGCTGCAACCCTTGCTATTATCTTTATTATACATGAATTTAAAAGAATGGGAGCCAGAAAAGAAGTAAATAAATAGAAGTTATTTTATAATGCAAATAAAAAAAGGTCACCGAAAGAATGTTGGATATTGGCACCAGCATCCAGTCGGTAACCTTTTACATAATATCAGTTATTCTAAAACTAAGGTCTTAGAATTATATCTTTAAGTCCCGGGAATTTTTTAATATCTTTATCAATACCTTTTAGCCTGTCTTTGTTTTCATACTTTTTATCCTGGAAGCTATATTTAAAATTAGTATGGATGTTATAGCTGCCATCAAGAAGGGCTTTTGTATCTTCTGTCATAACAAGCTCTTCATCAGTAGGAATAACAAATATTTTAACTTTTGAATCAGCAGTTGAAATTTCTGTTTCTGCATTTTTTGTCATTGAATTTTTATTCTTCTCAGGATCGATTTTTATTCCAAATTCTTCAAGCCCGCATGTTGCAAGGAATCTTGTATCTGGCCCTCTTTCTCCAACACCTGCTGTAAATACAATAGCATCAACTCTTCCAATGGCAAAAGCATAAGAACCAATATATTTTTTGATCCTGTATGATTCCATTTCCTGAGCAAGGATCGCTCTTTCGTTACCATCATGCGCTGCAATTTCGATATCTCTTCTGTCAACCCATTTTTCTGTTATACCAAGCACTCCGCTTTTTTTATTAAGTGCGGTTTCTGTATCAGAAGGTGTCATACCTGTTTTTTTCATCATATAAAAAGATATTGCGGGATCGTGGTCTCCGCTCCTTGTTCCCATGATAAGCCCTTCAAGCGGGGTGAGCCCCATTGATGTATCATAAGAAACTCCATTTTTAACCGCATTGATACTTGAACCATTGCCAATGTGAGCAATTATAACATTTGTTTTAAAAGGGTCTTTTCCAAGAAGAACCGCAGCTCTTTTTGCTGTATAGAGAAATGATGTTCCATGAAAACCATATCGCCTTACACCAAATTTTGAATACCACTCATAGGGAAGTGCATAAAGATATGATTTTTTCTCCATGGTCTGATGCCATGCAGTATCCATAATTGCACAGTGCGGAACATTTGGAAGTTCTGCTTTTGCAGCTTTTATCCCTATAATATTTGCAGGATTATGCAGAGGAGCTAAATCCTGGATCGAATTAAAATTACTGATAACTTCATCATTGATTATTATTGATTTATTAAATTTTTCTCCACCATGAACAACCCTGTGTCCAACAGCTTTTATATCACTGATAGACTTGATAGCACCTACTTTAGGATCAATAAGGGTTTTCATTATTAAATCTATTGCTTCTTTATGAGTAGGGCATGAATGCTCAAGTTTATATTCTTCTTTTCCGCTTGCATTATGTTTAATAAAAGCTCCCTCAAGTGAGATTCTTTCGACAATACCATTTGCCAGTACTTCTTTTTTATCCCAATCATAGACCTGATATTTTAAAGAAGAGCTTCCACAGTTAAGTGTTAGAATTACCACAAATTTCCTCCTAATCTGATTTTTCTTAGCAACTGCTGATCAATTTCTCAATCGAATTTAATCAGTATATATCAAATGATTTTGCCTTAAATCAATAAAATATACAAGTAAGAAAGGGATTATGAAGTAAAAAAGCAGAAACCATTGTTTTTATCTTTCATAAGATATGGCAAAAAAAATAATAGCAATAGCTCTTTTTATAGTGATATTTCCTATGTTGGTTTTTTCTGAAAAAAAGCCTGGGAAGGAATTTTTATTGAAAGCTCGTATGACCAGTAAAAAAGGGATTGAAAATCTTATCTCTATTGGGAATTCAAGGTATCAGATTCTTTTTATGGATTTCAGAGAATCAGAAAAACAGGTTTTTAATATATATACCCCTTATGCTGATTTAGGGCGCATCTCTGCTACAGGTCTATTAAGAGAAATAAAAAACCCAGCAGTACACTATCCTGGTTCTCAAATATTTAATGAAAAAACAAGGATTGTGCCTGATCGCAGATTAAAAGCAACAGGAAATAGAGGTATAAGGATTGATGCAGGAAATATTGTATCTGGTTTTTTCGAAGAGGGTGAAAGTACCTACAGTAACCTTTCATGGAAAGGAATTTACTCAGGGAAGAAAATTGGAAAAAGAGCATTAATAAACTTTGCTGTCACAGAATATGATGAAAGGGATGATGGGCAAAGAAATATATGGTATGCAGACAGAAAGATCAGATATGGAAGAAAAGTGACTAATGCTGCTTTTTCTGCATCATACAAAACAGGATTATGGGGAATAAGCAGCGCAGGAGCCATGAGCCATTATAAAGGAGCGAATAACGGTCTATATTTTAGGCTTTCACCGTATCTAAGATATTCATTCATAAAATTGGATTTTATTCTTTCTGGAACAGGTGATAGCTATATAAAGCCGGATGGATCTTTCCCTGCTACAACTTTAAGAAAAGGGATAGCAGCGCTAATTACTCCTGTTCCATGGATAAGAATAAATACCAGATATGTAACAGATGTGCTGCATAAGAAAGAGAGCGATATAAGATATGGAGGATATACAGAAGAGCTTTTTGGTTCAGTTGTTCTTAGGCCATGGTTTATTGAAAGCGGCTTCTCGGCAAAAAACAGGAATATATATAAAGATAATTATTTTAATAACTATATAGATACATCTGTTTTTATTGGAATGAAAGGAGGGTTTAATAAAATAGTTTTTGAAAAAAAAGACACATATAAAGATCATGAGAAAATATCTCAGACTTACAGGATCGAGGCAGGAGCAGGAATAAAAAACATTAGTCTCTATACTCTTTGGAAATTAAAAGAAGGTATAGATGAAAAAGAAATAAATATAACCTCAAGAGCAAGAATAAAAGTAAGAAAAATATCTTTGTTCAGTGAATATAAAATAGTTTCAGTTGAAAGGCAAACTAAAGCAGATAAAAAATCAACTGAATATACTATTGGTGTAGATGCAAAGTTTTAAACAGCATTCGACGTACACAATATTTTTATCCTTCCATCAGCATGATTACGTTGTAAGCTGTGTGTTTTCCCTTTTATGTCTTAAAACGGGAGACTTCACTCAATAGAACGTTAACGCTCTCTTTATTTTCCCGTCCAATTTCATCTGCCCGTGAAACTGTGGTATTCAGGGTTGAAATGCCTTGGGATACCTCATTAATACCTGTAGTCAGTACTGATGTTGCCCCTTCGAGATTTTTTCCCTCTTCTATTATTTCGCGGCTCCCTGTAAGCATTTCTTCGGAACTTCTGCGTACTTTTTCCGTAATCTTTTGAGAACTCTGCATGTCATGTAAAATTTCTTTACTTTCGGCGTTCTGAGTTTCCATGGCGACTCGAATATTATTTTCCTGCTCTGTAACTGTTTTTACTGCCCCGTCAATAAGCGCGAACCTGTCAAGCACCTCGCTTGATGCGTTGTTTATGCTGTCCAGAGCGCTTTTTATCTTCCTTAAAACATCAGAAACGGTTTTTGCCTGCCCGCTTGATGATTCAGCGAGTTTACGAATTTCGCCGGCCACTACCGCAAAGCCTTTCCCCACTTCTCCAGCATGAGCTGCTTCAATTGCCGCGTTCATTGCCAGAAGGTTGGTCTGGCTGGCTATGTCCTCGATTACCTTATTAATCGCATAGAGCCGTTCGGATTCCTGCATAACAGTATTTATATCATCT
>WRCW01000014.1 GCA_009783755.1 Spirochaetaceae bacterium | reverse complement strand
TTTGTACCAAAAGAGAAAAATTCAGCATATTGGGCAATTTCCCCAGCGCCTAATGCAGCTGCTGGAAGTTCTATCATTGTTCCTATCTTATATGGAACAGGTTTTGCTTTAAGAGAAGCTCTAACTTGTTCTTCAATTTCAATAAGTCCTTTAATAGACATACCTTCTATTTTTTTGCCATAAATAATTGTTTTAAGTTCTTCGGAATTCATTATTATAGGAATCATAATCTCAACATTGGCTTTTTTACCTTTCTTTTGAAGAGCATATATTGATTCAAAAATAGCAGTAACCTGCATCTCGTATATTTCAGGATATGAAATAGCGATTCTGCAGCCTCTATGCCCAAGCATAGGATTGAATTCACTTAATGAATCACAAAGTAGCATAACATCTTTTGCTGTTATTTTTGCATTACCTTTTTGTGATTTCATATGCTTAATGAAACCATTCATTTCTTCACTATTGTGAGGAAGGAATTCATGTAGAGGAGCATCAAGGAGTCTTATTGTAACTTCTTTTCCATCCATAACTTCAAATATTTTATAGAAGTCTTCTTTCTGCATACTTTTAAGACGAGCAAGAGCTTTTATCCTTTTTTCTTTACTATCAGAAAGAACCATTTCTCTAAAAACATTTATCCGTTTTTCATTAAAAAACATATGTTCTGTTCTGCAAAGCCCAACACCATCAGCGCCAAATTTCTTTGCAAGTAAACAATCTCTTGGATTATCTGCATTTACTCTAACGTGAAAATTTTTAGTATTTTTTTTAGCAAGCTGGACAAGTTTTTCTATACCAGATGAAGAATAATCTGGCTCAATCAATGAAGCTTTTCCAATATATACTTCAGGTTCACCATAATTAGGTACATTAAGGGTAATATAATCTCCCTCTGTAATGATAACTCCATCGATAGTAACTTTATTACCTTTAAAAATCATCCCTTGCTTAACAAGTGAAACTTTTCCATATTGTCTTGCTACAACAGAAGCATGAGCAGCATAACCACCTTCAGAAGAAAGAACTCCTGTTCCAACTTCTATAGCTTTAACATCTTCTGCGAAAGTTGAAGACATACACAAAATGAACTTTGTATCAAAACCTTGTTGCATTGCTATTTTATTAGCTTCAAGAAGAGCTGATGTGGTAAAGAAAACCCTGCCTATAGCAGCACCTGGAGCTCCTGCAATTCCACCTAAGAGTTTTTTGAAACTTTTTACAGATGAGACATCAATAATAGGATGCAATATTTCATTTAACTGACCAGGTTTTATTGCATTTAACATATAATTATCATCTATGATTTTTCTTTCATGAAGATCAAGAAGAGTGATAATTTCTGCCATTACTGACTTGTCAACAGCATCACGCTGATCAATAAGCCAAAGTACATTATTTTCTACAGTAAATCTTATGTATCTAATATTTTTAAAATGGTCTTCTATAGTTCGTGCAATTTTTTCGAGTTTTGATAAATTAGTTTTATCAATCTTGTTTATATCTTTGCCTTTTGCACCTTTAAAATCAAATGTATTTTGATAATATTCTCCAAATAAAACTTTATTGCCATTTATTATATTTCTGGTATAAAAAGCACCGCTGGATGAATCATTCCCTGTATTTCCATAAACCATTGCAGAAACACCAATAGCAGTATCATTATCATTCATTTCATCAATACTAAGCAAATGGCTTATTCTTGATAAAGCATAAGCAAGTTGTTCATATGCATCATCAAAGAAATCATTTGGAAAAATTCCTTTTGTAATTTCAATAAGTTTATCAAGATCTTTTTCTGAAATGTTTTTATCTATTTTTGTTTTTAAGAATTCAAGAATATTATTTACTTTTTTGAGCTCTTTTTCTTTATTTTCAATTTTAAAGATTCTTTCTTCAATAATTGCAAGACCTTTGACCATGAAGAAAAGTTCATTTAGTACAAAATTGATGCCTGCGAGCTTACTTAGTCCATGCATTGTGTTTCTGGTAAGACCAAAATTATGCAATGCCGGATAACTGGTAGTAATAATAAGATTAGGGCTAATTATAATTTTTAATGTTAATGGTTTAACATCTGAATCAAAATTTTTGCCTATTTCCTTTTCAATTTTTTCTATATAAGGTTTAATGACGCTAATAGATCCTCTTTCAATTGAAGAGGCAACTTCACAATCAATAACAAATCCAGGAACAACCGGAAGATTTAATTCAGCAAAATTATTTGCTTCTCTTATCCTTAATCCAATTTTTTCCAATATTGATGAATCTTTTATAAACTTTTCTTTACAATAAAAATGAATATTATTTTTCATTTGATACAGCCTCTTTCACTTTAAAATAGTTTAGGAATTACATTTACAGGGAACTTTAAGAAATCTTCAAATCTATGGCTTGCACCCTGTTTTAGATATCTTTGAAGTTTAGCTACATCCTTTATATCTTTTCCGGAAACAGCGAACATGATCGCAGAACCATGTTTTACTTTTCCCCATTTAAAAAGAGTATTTATATCGAGTATCCTTTCCCCTTCATAAAATATAATAACATCGCATCCAGCATAAGATGTCTTATAGCTGGTTATGATTTTTTTCCATGCTTCAACATTTCCGTTGTGGAAAAGTTCATTTGTTACCTCAACAGAATAGAGCGGAGTCATTCTTACAGCGCCGCCAGATGCCTGTACATCAGCGATTGGTGCAGGTGCCTGAACAGGTTCTGCCTGTTTTGCCGCTACTGTACTAGTAGAAGATGCTGCTGCTTTTACATTCTTAGCAGCTTTTTTTACTTGAGGTTGAGCTTTTTTTGTTTTCACAACATTGCTTTCACTCTTAACTACTGTAGCTTTTACTTTAAATTTACCATTTAATACCTGTGATGGTACTTTTGGTTTTTTATCTTCAAGAAGCTTTATAAATTCTTCTATTACATTCTGGGCATATTTATTATTTGCACCTGAAAAATCGCCTGCATAAATGGTTAATAGCTCATTCTTTTTTAACTCTACGCTTATAGCAAGGCTATCTTTCTTTTTAGTATTTATAACTAAAAATCCAATGTTTGGATTATGGTATCCTAGAACTATATCAATTCCTGACCATTTTGAAACTTCTGAAGCAATTTTATCAAAATTTGTTACAGTATTTTTGATATTTATTGCTTTATGTGAATAAGAGTATTTATCTACTAAAAGAGAATTGATAATTGGAAGAAGCTGATGTTGTGCTATTTTGTCTTCCTCCAAATAACTATTGAGAATATCTGCAAGATTATTATAATCCTGGAGTTCACTAATTGCATCCAATACAGCATTAAAATGATTTAATGATTTATTGAACCCATCACGCGTATAAAAGCGTTCAAATTCCTTTACATCAGCCATGGAAATTTCTACCTGCCTTATAAAATATCCCCGTAACATTTGTTACGGGGAGTTTTTAATTATTTAAAATATTAAATAGTTGTGAGTTTACTACCAGACGATTTTTTCTGTTGCGCCTTTTGCTGATTTCCTTTTTTCTTGTTATCAACAATACCGGTAGATTTTTTCTGAGCCGGTTTTGGAGCAGCAAGAGCAGGTGCAGGAGCTGCATCTGTCATTGAACTGTTAAGAAGATCAAGGTAATTCTGTCCCTTATTTGTTTCAGGTACTTCATCTGGATTAGCTGCAAATGACTGGTTTAGATCTTTTCTAACTGTAGATCTTCTTCTTGAGAAAGAAGCAAATGCTGCATCCTGGAATCCTTTGGATACGCCATAGAGGAATTCATTAAGCACATTTGCCATACTGTCGAGAGTTGCTTTCTTTCTTTTTATTGAAGTTATATCAAGATCAAGAAGGAGTCCAGGCTGGATATGATAAGGATTTATCATATAGTCAAATTCGTTAAACTGAGCTTCGAGATTTCCGAGTCTTTCTTCCATTACTCTTCTCTGAATAGGATATTTATAACTATATCTTTCCTGAAGTCTCTTTTTCATTATAACAAATCTTCTTTTTATTTTATCCTTTTCAAAAACATATGTCCTGTTCATTTCTTCAAGGCTTGTTTCTGCAGCTCTTACAAAAGAAATTTCGTCCCAAGCTTTTTCAATATTTTCATATATTGGCTCGCCGCTCTTTTCTTTTGATTTAGCTAATTTATTTTTATAAGATTTAGCAAGATCATCATAGTCTGTCATGCCTTTGAATCTCTTTCCATCCTTGTATACTTCTTCGAGAATATCCCAAAGATGTGCTACTTCAACTTCAAAAGATTTAACCTGAACATCGTATGCTTTTTGTTCTTCGATCAACTTGGCATTGTCATAATATTTGAGTTTTACCTGATATCTTTCATCAGGAAGAACAGCTTGATTTGTATCTTCGTATTCTCTGATTATAAGTTCTCTACCATTTTTAAGGTTTTCAATATATTGATAACCCATTTTTGAAGTATCAAGAATTGAAGTAATAGAGTTAATAGCAGTGTTATAACCTCTGTTTCTAATATTTTCTATATCAACTATCTTTTTGATATTTTCTCTGACATTAAGCTGGTCATAACTTGCTGGATCTATTTCTGCTCTAAGCCCTTCAATAGCATCCATGATTTTTTTAGCAACAAGAGAATAGCGTTTTGATTTTACATTTTCTTTATCATCATCTGTAAAATTGTCAACTCTTTTCATTTTTTCAAAGACAATTTCGCTGTCAGAAAGTTCTTCTCTTCCTTCATCGATAATTACATCTTTGAGTTTTTCAATTTCTTTTTCCAAAGTATCAGTTAGATTCTTTGCAATTAATTCTTTGATAAGATATTCCACTGTTGCCTGATAGTGGAAAATTGGGCTTATAAGTTCTGAATCAAGGATATTTACAGACATTTTAACATTTGAAACTGTCTTTGGTTTGTTGATGTTATCCTTAAAAGAACATTTTACAACAGAATAAGCATTTTCACCTCTAATAAAAGCACCTACATCGGTTTTTTGTCTTAAAAGTGAGTTGGTGAGGTTTTCAAGATCATTAACACCTCTCTGAATATGACCCTGGAGGTGTCCATACATGTTAACGATGGATTTTTCAATTTCACCAGTATTGAATTTATCCATTCCACCAACTTCATCAAGAAGAATTGCAATCTCTTTTGGAGTATAGCGGTTAAGAATCTTCATTTCTTCTTTGTCTATGAAGTTTCTTACTTTTTTAACCATTTCATCTTCAGTTGTTACAATATACCTATTGAACATATTCTGATAGTTCTGGTTAAAATAATTATAAACTTTCTCTTTTAATCCACCCATCACATCGATTTTTTCAACAACTTCCAGAGGGAGTTTTGATGTAATGTGATTAATTACTTTATCAACTTCTTCTGCAAGAAGACGGTCAACTTCTGCCTGTTGATCCCTGCTTTCTTGAGCAAGAGAGTTTCTCGATCCAACAGCACTTGGCTTTTCCGGATGGAATACCATAGGGCTTTTCGGTAGATCAACACTTCCCATATATTACTCTCCTTTTACTATTTATTTCTCTACTAAATTCAAGAATAACAATAACTTTACTATAATGTAAAGCATATTTTTCTTTTTTTCACTAAACATTATATATATAATAGTGATATAATGTAAACAAGTTTTTATAAAACTATTAAAATATTATGTGTTTTAAGGAAAAAAAATGAAAACCAAGGCTTTTTTTATCTGTTTTATTGTGTTTATTGCTCAACTAAACCTCTTTTCTGACACAAGAGAAGAAAATATAGATTTATTTATTCTTCTCGATAAATCTCTATCAATGGAAGAAGAGAATAAAATCAAATCTGTAAATGAATATGTATGCCAATTTATAATCGATGAAATAATCATCCCGGGAGATATGCTTTATATTATAAATTTTTATGGCAAGACAGATGTGTTTATCAATTCAGCAGTTAAAGATGAAAATCATAAAGAAGAGATTAAAAGAAATGTCATGAAAATAAAAGCTGATGGCAAATTTACTGATATTGGTAATGCTCTGGATAATTTAGCCTCAACAACAGCTGGTTATGAAGATAATGGCAGGTTAAAATATATGCTTCTCATAACTGACGGCAGACAGGAAGCTCCTCCGGGAAGCGTTTATCAATGGCCGCTTGGAAAACCTTTTAACCATAAATTTCTTGAACATACAAGAACAATAGAGAAAAAAGGATGGAAAATTCATATATTGGGAATTGGTAAACATACTGATGCAAAAGTGCTTGCTGAAAAGCTCTCTGCAACTTATTCAGTAGTTGAGACTCAACAGGAGAGCAGAGGAACACTAGCAACTCCTCCAGGAGAAGCATCTTCAGCTTCAGCTAACACTTCACTGGTAGATAACCTAATATCTCAGACACCAGATTTCCTTTCTGTTGTAAAAGTTGTATCTGGACCTAATATTTCTTACAAAGGATTTTTGCAAAAACCTTATATTGAATTTGAAACAGAAGCTTCTTATCTAAATTCTGTAAAAGAAATAGGTCTTTCATCCATAATATTTACAGATAAGCATAACCAGAAAGCTGGAGATATTATTGAAAATGTAGTTGATATCTCTTTTATTGAAAATGGAGTCAAAAAAATTAGAATACCTGCTATTCTTCCTGATGATTTACCTTCAGGCAAAGTAGATGGTGAAATAAGATTTATCTATGGAAACCAAAATGTACTTACCCCCTCTTTGTTTGATATAAGTTTTACTAATAAAAATATATTTAGCAGATTTATGGTTCATTTTATTATTTTAGCAATATTACTTTTGGCTTTATTACTGTTAGTAGCTAACTCTATGATTCCTGGTTCCAAAACATCGGGTGTTCCTTCTGCAGCAAAAAGCGCTGCTCCTGTTAAAAATGCAATAAGCGAAGGGCTTTCCTTCTTCTTTTATCTTAATGGGAGGAAATTACAGGAGTTACCTTTGATATTAAAAAATAAAGAACATTTTTTCCTTAATTTATCTCCTGCCGGGCTTGTAGATATTACAGAAACAAAGAATGAATTTACAAAAGCAATGCTTACTGCAAAAGGAAAAATATTGTCTATGGAAGTTTTTGATAAATCATTATTAGCAGATAAAAAACAGAAGTTCGATAATATTCTTGAAAGAAGCTTTAATTTCCTAAAGCAAAATGGAAAAGATTTGATTATAAGTTTTAGGAAAAAATAAGTGAATTATTTAATAAAATTATCTGTCTCTTTATTTTTGTGCATATTTATATTTTTAGCTATCTCGTGCAGTAAAAAAACAGAAAATACCAGAAATGAATATCCAAAAGTCATTTCAAAGATAGTTTCAACTAGCAGTGAAACCTCACAACAAAATACCAGAAACCCAGATTCAGGAATAAAACCACATATCAATATAGGGAATAATTATTCAATAATTTATATTAAAAATATTAATCTGGATTTTGATGTAGAAGAAGAACAGGTAATTGTAGGGATTGATAAGGAGAATAAACAAAATCTCAAAATATTTGTTCTTGATTTTGATTCTGTAAGAAATAAATATATATTAACATGGGAAGCTGAAAAAACAAACATAAACTACCGCACTGTATCAATTTCGTATATGGATGTTGTTGGCGACCATGGGCTTGAAATTATTTTTACTGCAACAACTTTGGATAATAAACATGTGCTGGATATTTTCAGAAAAACACACTCCCCTTCTGGTATAAGCCTATATTATGAGTCTATATGCAATCTTGAAGTTAATGGAGAAATTGAAATACAGGAAAAAGAAAGAAGCCATGCATATATTCTTGGTCAAAAGAATGGGGTAAGTTTCCCTGTTATAACTTATGAAGATGTCAGCGAACCTCAATCCGGTGTGATTAAAACTTCATATATGTGGAATTATCAGGCAAATAAATATGTAAATGTTTTTAAAGAAACTGTCCCTGCAAAAATTATTGAAGAACAGAAAATAAATAAGATATTTTTTGATGACATTGAATCTTATAAAACTTTTTTGGAGGGACAATGGTATAATGTAGAATCTGATAATTTTATAATTCGCTTTAATGGCAAAGCTAATGAAATAGTATTTTTTACATCAGATCTTATGGAAGTTTTTAAGTGGTCTAATGCAACATATTCAAAGCTATACAGAACTATAGATATCAATGCCAGAAATGATCAGATCCATTTTATAACAAAGAGAATAATAATAAAAATTGAAAATATGAACCGTATCAAGGTTGATATAAAAGACAGGGAAAACCCTAAAGATATAGATCATCTTATGGATGGTTACTATACAAGAATATCGGATAATATGTTGCCATCAGTTTATTCTAAAAAACTGACTAATGTTTCAAATACTGTTCTTAATGGGGAATTCCTTGGTGCAAATGATATAATAATATTTGAAAATTATAATTTTATTCTTAAATCAGGGAATAACACTAAAAAAGGGATTTTTTCAATATATAATTATAATAATGATGAAATACTTGAGCTCAGGTTTATTGATGAAAACCATATAGTTAAAGAAATTAAGCTATATAAAATAAATATGGAGCGCCAGGTAGTAGATAATTCAATAATTAATAGAATTGCTTTAATAAAAGGGACAATAACAATAAATTCTTTTTCCCCATCAGGTGAGGATGCTCTTTTTTATATGCAGACTATAGAGAAAAAAGAAAGCTTTAATTAACGCTAATTACAATTTTTTGTGGTTGGATATATTTTTCCTGGCTATGTAAATAGTTTAATTAAAAATTAGAAAACTTTCGATGTTGCTATCTTTAAGTATAAGATTATAATTCTCGATCTGTTTTTCGTTTTTGACAGGAACAACTACTCTATAATATTTTTCTCCATTTCTTATGCTTTCCATGATTTCACATGGAAGACCGATTTTCGTTATTCTTTCCATCATGGTTTCAGCATTTTTTAGAGAAGTATATATTCCTGCCTGTATATATGCATATATAGTATTTTGATTATTATCTGTTATAACAATTTTTTCTGCTTCTGTTGTGCTAAAAAGAAATGAAGGTGAAAATGGTTTTTGGTAAATATCAAGTTCATCCAGTAATTTTTGACTATGGGTATTCTTTATTATATTTTTTGCTTTTTCTTTAGTATCGATGATATCATACCAATTGGATATTTTATAAATAATAAAAAGGGTTTCTTCTGTATATTTATCGTCAAGGATCTGCGTCATTTTTTTTAAGGCTTTATCTTTATTGCCTTCAAGGATATCTATATAAATTGTTAATAATATTGCTTTCTGCAAATCAATAAGTTTTTTTGCTTTATTTTCTACAAATTTAGAAAGCGAAAGCGCTTTTTCTATATCACCTGTTTCAAGATTAATAATTGCAGTATTTATCAAATATGTAAGATTTTCATCGATGTTATTTGATTTATATATCATCTCATAATACTCACCGGCTTTTTCTATATTTCCAGAAAGTTCCATTATAACAGCCATTTTCTTTAATACCTGGATTTTTTGATTTATATTTTCAATTTTTAGTATTTTATTTTCAACACTTATTATTTTTGAGATATCTGTTTCAAGTGAAATGATTTTATCAATGATTAAAAAATATTGATCATTTTCAGGTTTTGTTGTTTCTATAAGCTTATATAATATTTCAAGCGCTTTTTTAGTTTCTCCATTTTTTTCAAATACAAGGAATTCGGAATATGTTTGAGCATTGATTGTGGATGGTAATAAAATAAATAAAATTAATATGAAAAACATATGAATTTTGGCTGAATGCCTAAATGTTATTCTACGATGCCCCATTACAATCTTGTGTTTACTCAAGTATTACTCTCGCTTGTTGTAAATAATAAATAATCAAAGTTATTCTACTGGCTTAATTTCATTTGATTTTTTTTCTTTTAACATTTTTTTCTGAATTTTAATTGCTTCTTTTTCTTCAGATGATTTTGAATATTTTTTTCCAGCGAAAAAAGCTATTGGAAAAAATATTAAAGCTCCTGTAAGAAAAGATATTGTAATTGTAATAAAAACAGGAATATCAGTAAAAACTTTAAATCCAATTGAAATATCAGAAACATTTTTTATGTTAAGAGTTGCAAAAACAGCTTCCAGAACAATTATTAGAATAATAATAATTATATTTTTAGTCATGATACTATTTCTCCTATAAATGTATTACCTTTCAAAGAAAGAATCTTTACCATATTGTATAAACCAATAATATCATGTTTACCATAAAAAACAATCATTTCATTTGATTCTGTTCTTCCTATTAACTCACTAGAGTTATTTTTTGAAAATCCTTCTACAAGAACTTTTATTGTATTTCCTATTTTTTCCTTTTTTTTCGAAACTGTTATCTTTTTTTGAAGTTGTATAATTTCCGAAAGCCTTTTTACTTTTTCTTCTTTTGGTATATTATCGTCAAAATTAAACGCTTCTGTCCCTTCCCTGGGATTATAATAATATGTGAATGCTTCGTTGAATTTAATGTTATTCATTATGTTATATGTCATATTATATTCTTCCTTGCTCTCTCCAGGAAACCCCACTATTATATCAGTAGTAATAGATATATCAGGTATATTATCTTTAATTTTTTGTACAAGATTATTATAAAAATCTGAATTATATTTACGATTCATTTTTATTAATATTGCATCAGAGCCGCTCTGAAGCGGAAGATGGATATGCCGGCAAATATTATTTGATTTTGCCATTACATCAATAAGTTTATCGCTTAAATCTTTTGGATGAGATGTTAAGAATCTTATCCACTCTATATTCTTTACTTTTTCCGATATTCTCTTTAACAGATCTGGAAAATCCAAACTCTCACCTGTTTCGCTATTCTTATAATAATATGAATTAACATTTTGTCCCAAAAGTGTTATTTCTTTTATTCCCATATTTTCAAGTTTTTCTATTTCAGTAAAAATCTCATCAGGATTTCTTGATATTTCCCTGCCTCGTACATATGGGACTATACAATAGCTGCAAAAATTATTACAGCCATTCATTATAGGGATAAATGATTTAAATTTCCCTTCTGTTGTATGTACTTTATTAAACTCATATAGATGTTTGTTTGTATTAAAATCTGATTTTTCCAGGAGAAAATCAATAATATTATTTTTTGTAAATGTACCAAAAACTTTATCAACAGGAGAACTCTCGTTCAATAGCTTGCTTCCAAGCCTTTCAGCCATACACCCTGTTATTATAAGAGTTATTGAAGGATTATTTTTTTTTACTCTTTTATAAAAACCTAATCTTCCCCATATCCTCTCTTCTGCTGTTTCTCGTACAGAACAGGTATTTATAATTGCAAGATCAGCTGCATCAGGATTTTCTGCTTTTTCCCAGCTATTATGATTTAGTTCAAGTTCAAGAGCTTCAGATTCTGCTTTATTCATCTGACAGCCATATGTTTCAATCCAATATTTCATTTTTACTACTATTGACCTGCATTGCTTTTTGAAGAAAATAATTAATTGAATTCCAGTTATTATTTACAGGCACTAATATCCATGCCCCTTTATCAAAATCATCATCAACATCATCTTCTTTCAGACCAAGATACATGAGGTTTGTATATGTCTGAGTGAGAATATTTTCTGTTGATAATATTATTTTATTAAATTTATTTATATTTTTAACATCATTTAAAAGTCCTAATGATTCAGTAATTGATATGTCGGTATCAAGATATGTTATCAGAGTTTTTATAATATTATAAATTATGTCAAAATCTGTAATTGAAAGTTCAGATATCTTATTATGTAAAGAAATAATTATTTTTTGTTGCCTGTCATCACGGGAAAATACAGGGGTAAAATGCCTTGCTCGTGCAATCCTTAATGTTTCAATGCCATCCAGATGGTATGTCCCTTTTTTATAATATAGTGTAGACCATACACCATTATTTCTTACTTTATATGTAGGATCAATAAGATCCTGATCAAGAGTTATATCTATCCCTCCAAGAATATTTATAACATCAATAAATGCAAACATATCTATAAAAAAATAACGAGATATTTTAAAACCAGTTATTATTTCTATTATTTCTTTAAATCTTTCAGGCCCATAAAGTCTGTAATAAGCATTTAATTTTCTCCCTTTATAATATATATCTCTTGGTACACTTATAAGGTTTAATATTTGATTGGTAAGATCAAGACTTGCAACAATAATAGTATCTGAATTTTTTTCATGATTACCGCAAATAAGAAAATTAAGATATTTATTTTTATCTTTTGCTATAAGTGCAGGATTATCTATTTTTTTTTTTTGCTCCTGATTATCGGAGCTGAATATTTTTAAAGTTTTGATAGAAGATATTTGTATTTCTTCAAAATCTGTAAGATAGATTTCTCCTGTATATAAATTTATTGCAAAAGAACCAATATGTTTGCCATTTCCTTTAGGAATAAAATCAAAATAAATATTTTCAGTATCTTCTCTGGGCTCCAATGAAAGATAATACCCTCTGTTTTCAAGGAACATTTTAAAAGATGGATCTTCTGCAATCTTTTTAATATCCTTAATAGATTGTTCTATTATTTTTTCCTCATTTGTTCTTATATCAATATGAAGATCAATATTTAAAATTATATCTTTGATTTTATCATAGTCACCAAAGAATTTATCATTTAATAAAAAACCTTCTTTTTTGTATGAATAGGCAACAGTTCCAATAAACTGATTATTTATTCTGTTTATGGAAAATAGTTTTATATTATAGAGATCTTTATTTTCTGTTATTGGAATAGTCTTTATTCTTTTTTCCAAAAAAGATTTTTTTATATTTTCACTGTTAATATAATTTTTTAATTTTTGTATATCTGATGTTGATTTTTCATATAATGATTTTACTTTTAAATATGTGTCATCAATAAATATTTGAAAATCTGTTACAGATACTATATCTGATTTATTTTCAAAAGGGAAATAGTTTGCAATAATATTGTCTTTTTCTGCGTTATATTCAAAAGAAAAATATATATTATTTTCTGATAATAAATACAAAACAGAATCTTTTTGTTCTTTTTGGAATTTATATTTTGTCAATAAAGGATTTATTTCTACAGAAAACTTATTTAATTTTTCCATTTCTGCATTTTTTTTATGTTGTGAATAAAGCTTTTCAAAAGCAATGTAATATATTTCATATCCACGTATACTATCTGAATTTGCATCACGGTTTTCTTCTTTTTCTTCAAAAGAAGGAAAGGATGTTGAAGGAAGATTTACCATATCACGCAATATATTTATTTCATCTTTAGTTTTTACAAGAGTGGCTTTTACAGTTTCATTAAATGAAGATTCAACATTTGAACTCTTTGTCATACGATTTTCAAGTCTGCCTGTTCTTGATAATAAAATAAAAAGCAGAGAAAAATTGAGTAAAACCGCAATAGTAATAATGAATACAATAAAATATTTTCTGAGAAAAATCATTTAATGTTTAAAGCTCCTTTGCCCTGTATAAACCATTGTTGCCCCTTTTTCGTTGCAGGCTTCAATAACTTCAAAGTCACGGAGCGAACCTCCGGGTTGTACAACAGCAGTAACTCCTTCATTGAGACCTATATCAATGCCATCGCGGAAAGGAAAAAATGCATCTGATACCATAACACTTCCTTTGAGGCCGCCATTTTCTATTTTAACAATAGATATAATCTCTTCTTTTTTATTATTATCATCAAGAAGATGCCATGGGGTTTTATATTTTTCCCAGGATATCCTGTCCCATGATTTTCTGTATGCTTTATCTCTTGCAATTTCAGCAACCCCTACCCGATCTTGCTCTCCTGTACCAATCCCTACTGTAATTCCATTTTTAACATATATAACAGAATTACTTGTTACCCCGCTTTCAACAAGCCAACCAAAAATAATATCTTCATATTCTTTTTCAGTTGGCATTCGTTCAATTTTATATTTTTTATCTTTATAGATTGTTTCAGCAGGAATCAAATCTTCTTTATTTAGTGTTTTTGGAGAATATGACAATTGTGCAATTATTCCGCCGTCAATCAAGGATTTAAAATCAACTACCCTTTCTCCAATATATGTATTAATTTTTTCTATATTTTTTATAGCCATTACCCGTATATTTTTTTTCTTTTCGAGTATTTCCATAACTCCTTCTTCATATTCAGGAGCAGCTATTACCTCAACATAATTATCAGAAAGAAAAGAAGCACACGCCATATCCATAGGCCTGTTAAAAACCACAGCTCCTCCAAAAGCTGCGATCCTGTCTGCCATAAATGCTTTTTCAAAAGCTTCTGAGATTGTATTTCCCTTTGCAACACCTGATGGATTGTTATGTTTTATGATTGCACAACATGGAGTATCATGAAAATAACGTAAAATATTTAATCCATTATCTACATCTGTTATATTTATTTTTCCTGGATGTTTGCCTGATTGCAGAAGCTCAATATCTGAGGCAATATATTTTCCGGGCATTATTGTTTTTACATCACCTATTGTAAGATTACCATTTATTAATTTATAGAAGGATGCTTCCTGGCATGGGTTTTCTCCATAGCGTAACCCTTTTTTTTCATTATCTATAACCCATTCTACTTTTTCATAGATTAAAGTCTGTCTATCGCTATTATCATCATTATAAAATGATATATCCATTTTTTGAGGAAATTGGTCTTTTAGAATATTATGATATATTTTTTTTATATCATTGCTGCTCATTTATAATGTCCCTGCCTTAATAAAAACTTAATTGATATTATAGTATTTTTTAAAATTAGCTGCATTTATAGAAGCCAGATATTTTGCAATCGTAGTATCATAAGAAGCTGTATGATCAAAAGCAGAGCACGAAAGTTTAAAACGGGTTTCAAGCGATAATTGGCCGCTATTTTCTTCCATTTCTTTTATTATAGCTTCATATTCTGATGGATCGCATACAGAAGCAACTCTATGGAAATTTTTTGCAGAAGCCCTTAACATACATGGTCCACCAATATCTATATTTGATCTCGCTTCTTCAGGTGTTACCTCATCTTTTTTGATTACATTGTCAAAAGGATAAAGGTTTACTACTACCATGTCAAATTCAACACTAGAAGTTCTTTCAATATCTTTTTTATGCTCTATATTGTATTTTTCACTTAAAATCCCTATATAAATACGAAAATCAAGGGTTTTAACGAGTCCACCTTGCATTTCAGGTTGTCTGGTATAATTTGATATAGAAATAAGATTTTCTCCTTCTTTTATACCTCCTATGTCAGTTAAATATTTATATGTACCGCCTGTGGAATAGATTTTGATATCCGGATTGTTTTTAATGAGTTTTTGAGCAAAATAATCAAGATTTCTTTTATCAGAAACACTTATTATGACATTCTTTATTTTGATATTATTATCAATTTCAGATACTATATTTAGAGACATATTATTCCTTTTTTAAGATTACAATATATTAAAAGTGAAATCAAGTTTTTATGAGATTATTATGTTTTGCTTATGTAACCTTCAAATATATTTTTTGTTTCTATTATTATAAATTATATAAATATTATATATTGTATGATTGATAAATAATATTCCAGATGATATTCTGAATAAAAAAATAAGGACATTTAATTGAATCTTAAAAAGTTTGCTTTTTTTTGCTTATTAATTTGTATTTTAACTATTAATATTTATGCTCAAGATGAAGATTACGAAGTTTATGATTACATGTATGATCTTGGAGACCAGATCTTTATAATAAGAGCAGGCCTTTTTATCCCTCTTTTTTATTTATCTTCTGATTTTGATTCTTACTCTACAAATCTTTCCATAGGCGGAGTCGGATCTCTGGAATGGAGTGCTTTTATAAATAACAGAATAACCCTTGGTGGTGAACTGAGTGGTATGTTTGCATTTAGCCCTAATGACAGAGTATTATATATGATACCAATTACATTTAAAGCAGCTTATTACTTTAGAAAATATCCTTTTGAATTTCCTATTTTTTGTGGAGCAGGTATAAGTCTTAACACTATAGGAGATTCATTTCATGCTGATTTTATTTTAAAACCTGGAGCATCTGCTATATGGAATTTTAATCATGAATGGGCTTTTGGGTTTAATGCTGTATATTGGTGGATACCTCAAGTATATTCTGGTAATGGTAAGGTGCCTTCAAGCCATACAATGTTTGGGAACTTTCTTGAAACAACGCTTTCAGCAATGTTCAGATTTTAAAGGTTTATTATTTTAGAGGACATTATGAAATTAAGATCTATAATTATTTTACTGTTTTTTCTATTTATCTTCTCATGTAATGATAGTGATATAGGTATTTTTTATGGTCTTAAAAATGAAGAAAAAATAAGAGATAGATCTTTGCCCAATGAGGTAACTGTTGGCAGTATGACAAGACTTGGAATGAATCTTTATATTGGGGCAGGTAATATATATACAAAAACATCACAGACAGAGGAAGAGTGGAGAGTTGTTAATCCGCCTTCAGGTTTTGATCTTTCAGTAGAAGTAGTCTCTAATGGAACAAATCTATATGCAATATATTACACCAAAAATAGTGCAAAAAAAGGGTTTTTTAAACTTGATGGAAATGTATGGGAACAAATTACATTGGGTATTCCTGGTACTATAGAGAGTGTTAAAGGTGCAAACAACCAAATATTTATTTCAACAAGAATTAATTCTAATACTGCTTATTTATATCATTTTGATGGAACAAACAATTTTCCTACGCAAATTATTAACAACATGACAGGCTCGTTATTTAATGTTATTTTTGATGGAACATTTTACTGGATATATAATTATAACAAGATTTTTAGTGGAAATAGTCCTATCAATCCATTTACCAATATTTTTTCAATTGAAGACCATTATGAGATTAAAGGAATCATGGAACTAAATAACAATATATTTTTTACTTATTCCAGTAAAAGAAACTTAAGAGGATATATTGGAGTTATTAATAGTGCTGGTATTAAAATTAATGAACACAATATAGGCAGTTTTATGTTAAATGGTCTAAAAACTTTTACTGTAACAGGAATTGAAGAAGGCGTTAATAAGGAGTATAAATTTCTTCTTTGTGGCACAGCGGGCAGAGGATACTATCAACTGCTAAATCCATCAGAAAATAATATTGAATTACAAAGACCCAGAAATAATATATTGAGTGAAAATTATAATTCTGCAATTGATTTACAGAATGCAGTAGTTCTCGATTTTTTTATTGATCCACCTGATGCTCCTGATGGTGCTTTATACGCACTTACTGCTACAAAAGGATTATGGAAAAATACTGTTGATGGTGGCTATAGAACATGGTCTATAGAGTAGCTTGATAAAATATATTTTACTCAATTTTGCACTTGGATAATGTAATAAATATATCTTTTAATTCTTTATCTTCTTGATAGTAATGTTGTTCCAGTTCTTCGGGTGTAAGTCCCTGTAATTCATGACTTAAGTAATGGATCCATATATCATCTTCTTTTTTATCAATTATATGTTTTACAGAGTAATAATCAGGAAATATTGATAAATTATTTGGATTATCTGGAAAATGTTTATAATCATGAACCACTATTTTTAAATCTTTACGATTTATACCTGTTGCCAATATTATATTGCAAAGACTATTAATACTTTTTCCAGAATCAAATATTTCATCAACAAAAAGAATTTTATCCCCGCTTTTAAGATTTTCAGGTGGATGTGTCCATCCATCTATTTTTATACTATTTGATTTAGTCATTATATCTTTATAGGAATGAGAGCATACAGCAGCATATAAAACAGGTTTTTTATTTTTAAGAACTATTTTAAAATACTCACTAATAATATTTCCAACATATGCACCGCCACGCAATGATACATAAATTATATCAGGTATAAATCTATCTTTATATATTTTATGTGCCAGTTTTATAGAGTTATTTCTTACTGCTGAATATGGCAAAAATAGTTTTCTCATTTTTTACCTATTTATAAGCATGTCAATATTTCAGTTTTATCTTCAAGCACAGCAACTGTATGTTCAAAATGGGCAGAATTTGAATGATCTGCTGTTTTTACAGTCCATTTGTCATTAAGAATAATTATTTTATCTCCACCAATATTGATCATAGGTTCAATTGCAAAAACCATTCCAGCCTTTAATCTTGGGCTTGAGCCATTTGCAATATAGTTGGGTATTGATGGTTGTTCATGAAGATCAAAACCAACTCCATGCCCGCAGTAATCTCTTACAACTCCAAAATTATAATTATTAGCATGAGTAAATATTGCTTTAGAAATATCTGATACCCTGTTACCTATAACAGACATTTCAATACCTTTATAAAGACACTCTTCTGTTACTTTTATAAGAAGAATATTTTTTTCAGATATTTTTCCAACAGGGAGTGTTATTGCTGCATCGCTTATATATCCATCAAGATTAACTCCAAGATCAAGACTTACAATATCACCTTCTTTGAGTATACGTGTAGAAGGTATGCCATGTATTACTTCATCATTTACTGAAATACAAATACTGGCAGGAAATGCCGGTATTTGCGGGTATGGTCTATATCCTTTAAAAGCAGATTTAGCTTTGCATTTATTTATATAATTTTCTGAAATATTATCAATATCTTTGGTGGTTATTCCTGGTTTTAGCTGTTCTTTTATTATTTCAAATGTTTCAGCAAGTATTTTTCCTGAAGAGCGGATCTTATCAATATCTTTTTTATTCTTAAGTCTTAGCATTATTTTTTCTTTTTGGTTATAAAATAAAATCTTAACTAACCAAATTCAATATAACACTAATAAAGATGCAATACAAGTTATTTTGATTTGTAATAATTTTGAAGATATGAAGATATTATAGAACTGCTTCCTGTTTCCAAAGTTTTATTAAGGTAAAATTCCCCTTTTTTATACTCTCCATCCATAGTCAGCGATAGAGAAAGCATTAAATAAATATCAGTTAGATCATAATTATTTATATTTAAATCATTTTTTAGAATTAATTCAAAATAATTTGAAGCATATTCATAATTTAGATTTAATAAATGTATAATCCCTATATTGTATAACCCTTGCCAACTATTGGTAAGGTCATAATATTGTTGAAAAAATACTAAAGCATTTGTATATTCTTTTTTTGAAAATAATGCAATAGCATTAAAGAATAATGACCATTCTTTATCTACGTTATCTCTTTTTTCTGTAAATAAAAATATTTCATCTAGTCTGCCCATTCTATAAAGCTCTTTTAGAAAAAATATTTTAAATTCATCTGTCATTGAGTTTTCTATATAATAATCCCAGAATTCTGCAATATATTTGTCCTGGTTTCTTCTGGCTTCTTTGATATCATAATGTTGATTTTTTAATATAAATAAGAATGTAAGTTCTTTTTCATTTTTAAAAAGATCAATAGCCTCTTCTGTATAAAAAGATTTTTCACCAGAAACCATATTAATCCAATCTTTATTCACATAAGGTATCCATGAGCACTTACTATCATTTAGGATTATAATGTCATAAAGATCATAAGCTTCTTTATAACTGCCTGTATGAATAAGAGTATCTGCTAAAAGCATTATTATTCCAGCATCAACTATTTCTTTTTCCATTCTTTGATATAATTTATAAAATATATCTCTGGCTATTTGATAATCTTTATTATCATAAAAGACCAATCCAGATAGTTCATTATCTATTTGATTCTTATAAATATTTTTATCTAAAACAGCTGCTGCTTTTTTATAATCACCAGTTAGTAAAATTGATAAAAGATAGTTATTAAGTACTACAGGCTTTTGTGATTTATTATACATTTGTTCATATAGTGCCAACTCTGTATTACCTTCAATAATATTTTTTATATCTTTATTTTTAATTAAAAGGAGAATATCTTGGTTTTTATCTTGTTTGTATTTGATTGCATATATAACATTAGAAAGACTTTCAGGTATTCTTAATTTATTATTATCAATTAAACTTATCGCTTTGGTAAAATTCCTGTTTTTGATTAAAAAATAAATATGTATGCTGAATAATTCTTCGTCTTTATTAAACTTATTAAATGCTTTTTCTGAAAATAAAATAATTTTTTGATAGTTATCTGTTTTATCTGCTATTATATCTGATCTTTTAAGTATTTTTATATGGTCTGATTTAGATACTGCGAAAGGCAATAAATTTTGCAATATAGTTTCTGCAGTTTCATAAGCTCCTCGTGAGATATTAAGGTCACACATACTTAATGAATAGTTGAATTGTTTTTTTTGAACAGTATTCTGATAAATAAGTACAGCAATTGCTGATAAAACTATTATATTAAGTATTATCAACAATATAATGGTATTTCTGGACCAGAAATTGTACTTTCGTAGAAATATACCACACTTTTTTTGCAGTAAAACCCATTTGTGCTTGAGAATATACCACTTTCCTCGAGGTTGGAAGAATTCATCTTCTTCATCAATAGGTATATCTGTTGTAATTTCAATTTTTTTATTTTTCATTGATTTTTTTATGAATGCTGTCAAGAACTCCATTGATAAAACGGTATGATTCTTCAGAGCTATATTCTTTTGAAATATCTATTGCCTCATCAATTACTATATTCGCAGCAATATCTTTTTGGAATATTAAAGAATAGGTACTTAATCTTAAAATAGCAAGATCAACTTTTGCTATCCTTTTGAAATCCCAATTAGATATATGTTGTTTAATTTTTTTATCGATTTCATTAATATTATCGATAGTACCTTTACTAATAAGTCTTGCAAAAAGTATTGAATCTTCTTTTATTTTTTTATTTGATTCATTAGCCAGGCAAAAATTTACAAGCTCATCTATATTATTGTTATTGAAATCCCAACTAAATATTGCTTGAAAAGCAATTATTCGTCCTTTGCGACGCGATCCCATAAATTCCTGTATAGAATTAAAATCTATTTTTTATTTTCAGCTATAAACTCAATTTATATAAAATATTTTATATCAGCTTCTTTTTTTAAATCATCTACAAGTTCTTCAACAGATTGTCTGAATAGGTCTTCCTGTTTTCTCAATAACAAAAATTCTTCGATTCTATCTTTTACAGTTAAATTAATATCAGGATTAATTTTATCATTAAGTTCAAGAATTCTTGGTTCTATTATCTCATTCATTCTTACAATATGAAAACCCATATTTGATTTTATAACACCACTTATCTGATCTTTTTTCAGATCAAAGACAGCATCAAAAAACTCATCACCGAGAAGTCTTTTTCGTTGCAAATCATCTATCCTCATATACCCAAAACTGCCTTTGTTATATTTTGAACTGGTATCATCTGAGCTCTCTACAAGCTGGTCAAAAGTTTTAGCACCGCTTTTAAGTTCTCTTTCATATGAAAGTGCTCTATCTCTTGCTTTATCATTATCTTCTTTTGATGAAAGCATTCTAATATCAATAAAAATATGATCAATTCTAACAGTTCTCGCAACAAAAAATTGTCTTGAATTTTCATCATAAAATCTTTTTATTTCATTATTTGTAGGATTTGACATGCTTGAAAGTTTTGCGCTTTTAACTTTTTGAACATATTTTTGAAGTTGTATTGTTTCCTTGATTTTTTCATTGTATTTTTCCCATGGGACACCTGTCTCACGGCTTACAAGCTCTTTGACCTGCTGGTCTGTCATACGGTTTCCTGATTCCCCAAGCTGTTTTCTTGCTGAATTTATAACCTCTGCATCAGTGACTCTTATTTTTTCTCTTTCTGCACCTTGTTTAAGAAGTACATCGCCAACCATAGTTTCAAGTACTTCGATATTTGTTTTATTAATGCCATTTTGCCTAAGCACTTCTACAGTTTGATCAAGCTGTTTTTTTGATATAATTTCAGGTTTTATTAAATTTACTGTAGCTGCACGCTGATCAATAATTTCCTGGGAAAATATAATCCCAGGAAAAATTATCATAAAAATTAAGATTAGGTATGCCTTCATATTTTATTCTTTAACACTATCCTTTGAGTCTATTTCAATGTTTGATGTGGTTGTGTTAGTTGAATTCCACCACTCAATAAGTTCAGTTTTTTCGGAATTTTGTTGTTTATATGCTGCTCCCAAAATATCGCTCTTGTCGGATGTTTTATTTACCCATGCAAGTCCAAAAGAAGTAAGAAGAAAAACAGCTGCAAGAATTGATGTAAATTTGGTAAGAACATTACCTGATCTTGACCCAAAAGGAGTGGAACTTCCACCACCAAAAATGCCACCTATTCCTTCTCCTTGCTCATTCTGCACAAGTACCATTAAAACCAATAAAAGACATGCAATTACAAAAATTACGAGAAGCAAGATAGAAAGTATTGCCATTAAATCCACCTCAAAATTTATTTTATACTATTTATAATACCTAAGAATTGTTCAGCTTTCAAAGAAGCTCCACCTACAAGAGCTCCATCAATGTTTTCCATTGACAGGAGTGCACCTGCATTTTCAGGTTTTACAGAACCGCCATATTGAATAATCATTTTCTGAGCAAGTTCTTTTGAATAAAGTTTTTCAAGAGTTTCCCTGATAACTTTATGTACATCATCAGCATCCTTATCTGTAGCTGTTTTTCCTGTACCTATTGCCCATACTGGTTCATAAGCAATAGTAATAAATGAAAGATCTTTTTCTGTAACACCTTTTAAACCATTTATAACCTGATTTGTTACAACTTCAAATGCTTTTCCTGATTCCCTTTCATTAAGAGTTTCACCAACACAGAAAATTACATCCATTTTTTCTTTTATAGCGAGAAGAATTTTGGAATTAATATAATTATCTTTTTCTCCATATATTATTCTTCTCTCAGAATGACCAATTATTACTACACTTACTCCTACATCCTTAAGCATATCTACAGATACTTCTCCGGTATGCGCACCAGATTTCTCATTAGACATATTTTGTGCACCAAGTAGTACATTGGTCCCTTTAACAATTTTTTTAACTTCTGAAAGTGCTGTAAATGGAGGAGCTATCATAATTTTGCAATTAACAACTTTTTGTGCACCTTCTACAATTTCTTTTGCAAGGGATACTGCCTCGTCTGTTAATTTATTCATTTTCCAGTTACCGGCAACATATTTTTTTCTGACTGTCATTGTTTTCTCCAAATTATTTTTCCAAAGCCACAATACCTGGCAATGGTTTTCCTTCTAGATATTCAAGAGAAGCTCCGCCGCCTGTAGATACATGACTTACTTTATCTGCATATCCAAATTCATTTATAGCAGAAACAGAGTCGCCTCCTCCAATAACTGTAATAGCTTTTGAATTTGCAACCATTTCTGCAACAGCAAGAGTTCCTTTTTGAAAATTCTTAAATTCAAAAACACCCATTGGCCCATTCCATACAATTGTCTGTGCAATTGAAAGACATTTTTTTATAGCTTCTATTGATTTAGGACCAATATCCATTCCCATTAAATCATCAGGAATTTCATTGTTTTCGATATATATTGGTTCAGAATTTTCTGAAAATTCTTTT
>WRCW01000013.1 GCA_009783755.1 Spirochaetaceae bacterium | reverse complement strand
GGAGAACGTGTTGTCCTATCTGTATCAGGGACAGTATTTACCCTTCTAAACCCTAATCTTGTAATATCAGTAGGTGTTGGTTGTTCAACAGAAAAAATAGATCTATCATCGCTAGCCATAGTAACAGTTGCATCGGTAAAATTATAGAATTTATAGTATAGCTCATATCCTAGGAATACATCAGGATCATTATCAGACCTGTTAGAAATAACAAATATACCATCTGATCCTGTTAATCGGGCTACTGTATCAGGAGGATACAGATATGGATAGGTATTTAAACCGCATTGGAGAAACAATAACAAAGGCAATGATAAAAATAGTAAATATAGTTTATTTTTTATATTAAGGGGTATCATACCCGCCTTTGACATCAAGCAGTTCATAAATAAGTACTGGTTTATTTTTTCCCTTTACCCTTATGTTGTCAAGTTCTCTGACAATAACTTCATCTTTAACCAATGCATAGGTAAATTCACTTATTATAACATGGGTTCCATATTCTTTATTTGTACCTTCAAGACGCGCACCAAGGTTGACATTGTCGCCCATCAAAGTGTAGTTCATCCTTCCAAGAGATCCCATATTACCTACAGTCATTATACCGGAGTTAAGACCAATACCTATATTAATCCGCTTCTCTTTAGGCCAGCCCTCGTTTAGTTTATGCAGGGTATCCATTTGTTTTAACGCGCATTTGCATGCAAGTATTGCATGGTTTTCCTGCGGTAACGGAGCTCCCCAGAAGCACATTATTTCATCTCCTACATATTTATCAAGAGTACCATAGTATTCCATAATTATATCTGTCATGGCTGTAAGATAGAGATTAAGATGATTAACAAGTTCCTGAGGTGTCATGCTTTCAGAAAGAGTTGTAAATCCACGTATATCAGAGAAAAATACAGTCAGGTTTTTATCTACACCACCACGCTCAAGGTTTGGAGTATCAAGTATTTGATCAACAACTGCCGGGCTTACATATTTACCAAACATATTCTTAATTCTTTTTTTATCTTTCTCCTCTGTCATGACTCTGTATACAACAATAGTGAGAAATGTAAAAAATATGCCAATACCAATGGATGGAAAATGGATTATATAATTCTTTGTTTCAAAAATAAAACTTGTTAATAGGAAATAACCCAATAGAGATGCTATTGTAATAACACCTGCCCAAAGTGTAGAGAGCCTTGATGTTATAAATGCTGTATATAATATAACAATAAACAAAATACCAAGATATGCCCATGAAGGTATTTCTTTTAGAAATTTATTCATCAAAATCGTATTCAGTGAATTTGCATGGATCTCTATACCATACATAAGACCATAAGGTGTTGTTTTTTCATCAGAAGCTATACCTCTTGCAAAAGGACCAAGCATAAGAATCTTATTTGCAACCATCCATGTTTTTGGCCATTTGGAAGGATCACTGGAAGGAACGCTTGCTGCATATGTTGAATATGTTCTTACAGGAAAAGTTTGATGCCCGCCTGGATCTGCTGAAGAAGGATTTCCCATAAAATTTATAATCATCTGGCCATATTTATCAATAGGAATAAAAATATCTTCAACTACTTTTTTTACTTCAGGCTTTATTTCTATCCCCTCTTTATTAAATTTTGCTTCTTTCTCTACAAGCTGATAAGGTACCCATTGTTGTTTTTCAACATTAAAATATTGAGGAGAAGGAATTCTTATATACTCCCCTACTTTTACTTCAATATCTCCTGGTTTCTTGTTAAAATATTCTATTGCAAGTGCAAGTGTAATTGAAGGGACAAAAGTATCTATGTATTTTTTTACAATGAAAAAATATTCCCCTTCCCCATCTTTTCCTGATGCTTTTACAGGAGGAGAATTTTTTACTATTTCTTCTTTTAATGATTTTAATTTATCTATGGTCAATGGATATGCTATTGGATGATCAATTCCATTTTTATCTGTCCAGCCAAGTCTTTCAAAAATTGATTCATCAAGTTTATAATCAACTGTAAGTTCATCAATATCTATCATATCAGTAACTATTGAAGACTTTGTTATAAGTCCCTGTCTTCTGTAGACTTTATCAAAATCTTCTCTGAAATTTGCATGACCATAACCTTTTACTGCTTTTGCCAAAGGTTGTAAGGGCGGTTCAAATCCATAATAAGTTGTTACAGTATGCCAATTTCCTGTTACATTTGTAATTTTGCCAAATCTCTCGTATAAAATTTCATGCCGTGTAATATAATCATCTCTGATTGCTTCTGAAGGGGGAATCTCATCAAGTACAGTTTCAAGAAAAACTCTTTTGTTTTCTTTTAATGCTTCGACAAGAAGGGCATCATCATAAGGCCTGATGGAATCAGGTTCTATAAAAAAAATATCTATGAAGAGAGCGCGTTCGCGGTCATTCTGATTTTGTATACGGGCAAAGTTTTTAATTAAATCTGCATGTCTATAGCGGGGAAAAGGCCATTTCCCAAATCTGTTCAAACTTCTAAAATCAATACCAAGAATTAAAATATCAGGAGAAATATTCGGGTTTTGAAATGATTGTGTAACACCTTCCTGTATATATTTTTTCTGTACTACATTTTTTAAATAAAAATTAAAATCAAGCATTTTAAGGTCAAGCTTATTTGTAATATCTGTAAAATATTTTGTACAAACAAGAAGTGAAAATATTAAAAAAGCTATAACCATGCCAAAATATTTAGTCTCAAAAAATTTAAATCTTTTTGATCTTTTTTCTTTCATTCAAGATTTTCCTTTTTATATAATATTCAGAAATAGTGTTTTATTAAACTTTGCCTGCTCCCTTGAGAAAAATTATACGGTTTTTTGAAAAAATTGTCCAATCGCTATCAGCATACTTGTCAGCAACCATATTATAATATTCTATCGCAGTATTAAATTCTTCTTTTGTTTCATAAAGTCTTCCAAGTGAAAAAAGAGCATGCGGAATATTTGGATAATTAGTTGAATAGTTATCTATAATTTTTTTGTAATAGTTAATTGCTGAATCATTATCTCCAAGTTCTTCATAGCAAACAGCTACATTGTTTAATGATATAGGGGCAAGATATGACTTTTTATATTTATTTGCTAAAGCTGTATAACTTTCTAAAGCTTTGTCATACTGTTTTTCTGTAAAATATATTTCACCTTTCATATATAATGCCCGTTGGCCTGCATAATAACTGCTGTATTTTGCGATAATATCATCAAGAGAAGATAGAATAGTTTCCATGAGTTCTGCTTTCTTGGGGTCATCGCTATTTTCTTCAAAATTGCTGAATTCGGAGTTATATTTATCTTCCAATTCTTCAATAAGAACAGTTGATTTTTCTATGATTGATGACTTTATTTCACTGTTAATAGCTATTCCTATTATTGCTAATATGAGAACAATTAATAATAAAAGTAATAATTTACCACGACTCGATAAAAAAGATGAAAAGCTTTTCAAAAATTTCTGTCTTGCTGTTAACTCATTTTGCTGCATTAAATTACTCCTTGAATATAACATCTCATTCAGTTGCTTCGCTACCAATAGGTGCTTCGCTATTTGAAGATGCTAAGCTACCATTAGGTGCTTCGCTAATTTCCAGTTCTTTTATTAGTCTGGAAAGGTATGTCCTTTGTATACCAAGCACATCAGATGTTTTGCTTTGATTCCAGTTATTAGCTGATAATATATCTATTATATATTTTTTTTTGAATTTATTGATAGCTTTTTTTAGGGGTAAAAAGTTATTTTCTTCATTAATTTCAATATCTATGCTATTTTCCCCAATAATTTGCCTTTTTGAAGTAATAAAAAGTCTTTTTAAATAGTTTTTTAATTCTCTTACATTGCCAGGCCAATAATATAAATGCAGTTTATTTATAGCATCATTATCAAGGATCCTATTTTCTCTGCTGTTCTCAATAAAATATTTTACTAGCTCGGGAATATCAGTTTTATGCTCTCTTAGAGGAGGGATATGCAATGATAGAACATTTAGCCGGTAATAAAGATCTTCGCGAAAATTCCCCTTTTTTATCTCTTCTTTTATATTTTTATTTGTTGCAGATATTATCCTTACATCAATTTCATATGGAGTATCAGAACCAAGTTTATCAACCAGGCTTCTTTCTATTACTCTCAAAAGTCTTGATTGCGTTTGAACAGGAAGTTCGCATATTTCATCAAGAAAAATAGTTCCAGTATCTGCAGCTATAAATTTCCCTTTTCTATCAGAAACAGCATCTGTAAAAGCCCCTTTTACATGGCCAAAAAGTTCTGCTTCTATCATAGATTCCGGAAGAGATGCGCAGTTGATCTGTATAAATGGTTTTTTATTTCTTTTGCTTTCTTTAAAAATGAAGTTGGCAAATAGTTCTTTGCCTGTGCCACTTTCCCCTGTTATAAGGACAGGTGCATCAGATTTTGCAATTCTTAAAGCATTATTTTTACAATCAGTAATGATTTTTGAAGAGCCTATTATTTCATAATTAAATTTTTCTATAGGTTGAATACTTTTTGTTACTTTATTTTTCACTGCTTCATAAAATCGCCAAGAGTTGCCATAGGTGTATCATTATCAGACTGCATATATTTGGAAATTTCTTCTCTTTGGATATTCTTTTTATATTCTTTGATAGAAAGAGCCAGCTTTTTCTTTTTAGGATTTATCTCTGTTATTATGGCTTTTATATCATCGCCAACTTTATACTGCCCTATTTCTTCATCAAGTTCTTCATTGAATTTCTCAGATATATTGCTTTTATTTATAAGGCCTTCAATATCACCCTGAACTTTAACAAAGAGTCCAAAATCAGTTTTACCTGTAATTTTTCCCTCAATAACACTACCTTTTAAGAATGTTTTTGATAAAACCTCCCAGGGATTATCTGAAAGTTGTTTTACGCCAAGCCTTATTCTTCTATTCTCTTTATCAATATTGAGAATAACAATATTGATCATGTCGTTTACCTTTAATATCGAAAAAGCATTTTTTACTTTTTTTGTCCATGAAATATCATCAATATGGAGGAATCCACTGATCCCTTCTTCAAGTTCAATAAATGCCCCTGCATTGGTTACTTTGATGATTTTTCTTTCAAGTTGCATTCCTTCAGGGTATTTATTTTCCATTGAATCCCAGGGATTTTCGAGAACCTGTTTTATTCCAAGAGATATTCTTCCCTGTTCAACATCGTAGTTAAGTATCATGCACTCAGCATCATCGCCAATTGCAAAAAGCTCTTTTGGATGGTTGATTTTTTTTACCCATGAAAATTCAGAAATATGGGCCATTCCCTCAATCCCATCTTCAATTTCAATAAATACTCCAAAATCTGTAAGCTTTGTAACTTTTCCTTTTACAATATCGCCTACACTATATCTGCTTAAGAAAGTATCCCATGGATTTTCTGAAAAATGTTTTAATGAAAGATTGATTTTATTATTTTCTTTGTTGAGATTGATTATTTTTAGCGTGATTTTCTGGCCTTTTTTTACATAATCTTTTGGTTTTACAACATGTCCCCAGCTCATATCATTTATATGAAGAAGTCCATCAAATCCACCAAGATCAATAAATGCTCCAAATGAGGCTATACTTTTTACAGTTGCTTCAACAGTATCGCCTACTTTTGCTGTGTTAAAAAACTCTTCTTTCTTGTGAGTAAGTTCTTCAAGAATATAACTTTTGCGGTTTAATACAATATTGATTTTTTTATCGCTGTAAAGCCTTTCAACATAGAATTTATATGAATTATTGATATATTCTTCTGGTTTTTCAACTTTTGCTATATCCATTTTTGATATAGGTACAAAAGCTTTGACATTATATCCTAAAAGAACCTCAAAACCACCTTTAACATCTTTGCTAACTGTTGCTTCTACAGAGGTTTTTTCCATGAATGCTTTCTTGAGGTTTTTCCAGAACTCTTTTTCATCAAATTTCTTTTTGGAAACAATAATGTTTCCATCTTTGCTTTCTTTTTTTATAAGGATAACATTAACATTATCCCCTACTTTAGGAGCTATTTCAAATTCTGATAAAGGTATTTTACCTTCTGATTTGTAGCCGATATCTACAAAAACAGTCTCATCAGTAACTTGAATAACATGTCCTTGTACAACATGCCCTTCTTCCAGTTCATCGAGAGATTTTAAATATTCTTCCTGAAGATTCGTTTGATTGATTGTTTCTTCATTTTTTGTGATTTCTCTCTCTTCCATAGTTGGAAAAACTCCTAATTTAATTAGACTTTTCATTTATTTATGATTTTTTATTTCAGACATAACTTTCTCACAAACTTCGTCTATGGTCAAGTCCGAACTATTTAAATAAATTGCATCTTCAGATATTTTTAATTTACCAAATTCTTTATTTTTGTCTATATTGTCTCTTGTTTTTATATTTTCTTTTATTTCTTCCAGTGTTTTGGCGCTGGTTCCCTGGTCAAGCCTCCGTTTTGACCTTTTTTCAATCGAAGCATCGAGATATATTTTTACTTCTGCATTTGGAAATACGACAGTTGTCATGTCTCTTCCTTCTGCAATAATATTATTATTTTTTGATGATTTTTGAATCTGTTCATTGATTCTATATCTAACATCGGTTATTGCTGAAATCTGCGCTACAATTGCATCTACAGCGTCGCTATGGAGAAATTTTTCAACATCTGTGCCATCAAGGCAAACTTTTTTGTTTATAATTTCTATTTTGTGTTTTTGTGCAGCTTTTATAATGCTATCTTTATCTGAAAGATCGATTTTTTCATTGATAACAGCATATGACAATGCTCTGTAAAAATTACCTGTATTAAGATAAAAAAAACCTGTTTTTTCTGCTACTTTGGATGCTATTGTACTTTTTCCTGCTCCTGCAGGACCATCAATCGCTACTATCATTTTTTTTCTTACCTTCAAGAAACCATTTTACTTCTTTTTCCGAAAGATTTTTATATGTTCCTGGTTGTAATCCAGATATTTTTACACAACCAATTCTTATTCTTTGAAGTTTTTTTAGCTTTATTCTGTAATGGGAAAAAATATTTCGGATTTCCCTATTTTTGCCTTCAACAAGAATAAGGCTTACTTTATTACTGGTTTTAATCAAGTATTTTTTTATTTTATATAGTTCCCCATTTATTCTTGTCCCTTTTAATAGTTGTTTTAGAATTTCCTCATCTATGGGGTCGCTTGTTTCTGCAATATACTCTTTTTCAATTTCCGATGAAGGGTGAGAGACTATTTTTCCAAAATTGCCATCATTTGTTAAAAGAATAAGACCTGAAGACATATAATCAAGTCTTCCTATAGTAAAAAGCCTGTAACTTGAAAATTCTTTAAAAAAAGACATTATGGAAGTTCTCCCCTCCGGGTCGCTATTGGAAGAGATAACTCTGGCAGTTTTGTAAAATGCAAGATATATTTTTTTAGTTGTTGGATGGACTTCTCTGTTTCTGTAATAGACAATATCTTCGGGGAATACTTTTTCTCCCATTCTGGTTATTGTAGTATTATTGATTCTAACTATACCTTGTTTAATAAATTCTTCGCATTTTCTTCTTGAGCCAAGTCCGCAATTTGCAAGATAAACCTGTAGTCTTATGCCATTATCGGATGTTTCTTCATTTTCGTTTTCTGCAGATACTTTGTTTTTAGCCATTGAGTTCAAACCTCTTTGTATCAGTATCGCTTAATTTTGGGAGATCAGCTATGCTTTTAAGTTTAAAAAGTGTTAAAAATTCCTGTGTTGTACCGTATGTAACAGGTTTTCCAAGAATATCTTTTTTTCCAACTTCTTTGATTAATTTTCTTGATAAAAGAAGCCTTATCATTCCATCTGCGGAAACACCTCTAATATTTTCAACTTCTGCACGGGTTATAGGTTGTGAATATGCGATGATAGACAATGTCTCAATTGCTGCGCGGGAAAGTCTGTTTTCATTTTTTTTGCCATACTTTCCTTTTAAATATTCCCAGTATTCAATCTTTGGAATAAGCTGATATCCTCCGCCTATTTCAGAGAGTTCAAGACCTCTGTGTGCATCTGTGAGTTTTTCCTTAATATTTTCAATTGAATTAATTACAACTTCTTTTGACAAATTAGTTATTTTTACTAGAGAGTTGAGATCTATTGGGCTGCTTTCCAGGAAGAGAATTGCTTCCAGCAGAGCTTCTTCTTTTTCTAATTCCATCAACTTTCCTTGCCTAAAGGTGTTTCACTATCTAAAGATGTTTCACAATCTAAAGATGCTTCGCTATTAAGTAAGCTTGTCTCGACGGAAGTCGGGATTGCTTCGCGACCTGCAGGTGCTTCGCGACTAACATCACTTTCAACAGTAACATTTTTATGTTGATATTTTTTTATCCGAATATCACCAAACATCCGATTCTGATAAACAGATATCAATCTATTTTTTACAGAATCAAGTACTGCCATGAATGCGCAGACAAATTCCATGATAGATGAATTATTCTTGATAAGTTCAGTAAAAAGTATTTCTTGTTTTTTATCAAGCAGTTCATTCATAAAAGTAATTTTTTCATTAAGAGTAACTTCTTCATATAAATCTAATACTTGTTCGTTTGAAAGGCTGCTTATTATCGATGAAAAAGTTTGGAGCAGATCCCAAATATCTATCTCTTCCCATAATTCATCATCATCAACAAATGGAAGGTTTCTCTGATTACTTGTTCTTTCAATTATGAATTCAGACTCTTTTTCTTTGTCGCTCATTAATTCTGAGAGTTTTTTAAATTTCTGATACTCGATAAGTTTTTCAACAAGTTCTTTGCGCGGGTCTTCAAATTCTTCATCAAGATCTATTTCTATCGGAAGCAACATTCTCGATTTTATATATAATAATGTGGCTGCCATTGTATAAAATTCCGAAAGATTATCAAGGTTCTTTTTTGTAGCATATTCAAGGTAATGAAGATATTGTTCTACAATTTCAGCTATTGGTATGTCATATATATTGATTTCTGATTTTTTTATTAGAAAAAGAAGAAGATCAAGAGGCCCTTCAAATTCTCCAAATTTAAATTTTTGCGTAGCACCTTCAGGTTGCGTAGCATCTTCAGATTGTGAAACACCTTCAGGCTGCGTAGCATCTTTAGACTGTGAAACACCTTCAGGTCGCGTAGCATCTTCAGGCTGCGAAGCGCTCCCGACTTCCGTCTGGACAGGTTTACCTGGTTGCGAAGCATCAGGTTGTGAAATATTTTCAGGTTTTGAATTATCTTCTGTCTGGGTTAAAGACATCCTTACACTCTCATTTTTTAACTATTTTTATATTTTTCAATATATCGATTTGATTTATAAAAGTATATACCTTCTTTCTCAAGTGAATTTAAAAATTTATCATATTTTTCCACTGTAGAAGGATCTTTCAGGTTTTTATCAAATTCAAGGAGCGGAAGAAGAACAAAAAGTCTTTCTGTAATCCCTGGGTGAGGTATTATTAGATTTTCTTTGTTAATGATATGGTTTTCAAATAGCAATAAATCAAGGTCAATATTCCGTGGCCCTTTGGGAAGCGCTTCGCATCTCTCTCTTCCAAGTGAATTTTCTGTTTTAAGAAGGAGTGATAAAATTTGCTCTGGGGTTCTATTTTCTTTAATTATCCCTTTAAAAACTGTATTTAAAAAATCAGGTTGGTCTTTATAATATAGGGCTTTTGATTCATAAAGAGATGCTGTTTCTAATGATAAAAAATATTTATTTAATAATAAAAAAGCTTTTGCAATATTATCTTCTCTATTGCCAATATTGGAACCGACTCCTATATAAACAGTCATTTTTTATTTCCATTCTCAAACCATGTTGTACCTGTTTTCATAGGCATGGGGTAATCAATAGCACCAATAATAATATTAAAAGATCTACCACAAACCACACCAATCAACACGAACTTGCGTTTCGAAATATTATAATTGTTCTTAGTGTTCGTGAGGTTCGTGGTTAAAATCTTCATGCTAATATTTTGTACTTTTTCATGAGATTTTATAAGATATAAATCAATTATACTTTTTCAGTTGATTCAATAGGATTTTTATCTTTTTCTGATGTTTCATTAGATATAGCCTGGAAAAGTATTGCTCTAACCTTATTTTCTATCTCCTTCATAAATTGAGGATTTTTCTCAATAAACTCTCTTGTATTATCTTTTCCCTGACCTATTTTCTCTTCTCCATAAGAATACCAGCTTCCGCTTTTTTGAATAATATTGGAGTTTACAGCAGCATCAATAAGAGAAGAAATTGCAGAGATACCTTTGCCAAACATTATTTCTAGCTCTACTTTTCTAAAAGGGGGCGCAACTTTATTTTTTACAACTTTTACCCTTACTCTGTTTCCTATTGCCTCATCAGCAGATTTTTCAATGGTTTCAATTTTTCTTACTTCAAGTCGGACAGAAGAATAAAACTTTAATGCATTTCCTCCTGTTGTTGTTTCAGGATTTCCAAACATGATACCAATTTTCATTCTTATCTGGTTAATGAAAATAAGACATGTATTTGATTTTGAAATAATTGATGTAAGTTTTCTAAGAGCCTGGCTCATAAGTCTTGCCTGCAAGCCCATGTGGGAATCTCCCATGTCTCCTTCAATTTCTGCCTGCGGTGTAAGAGCTGCAACTGAATCTATAACAATTACATCCATAGCTCCTGATCTTACAAGAGATTCTGTGATTTCAAGAGCTTGTTCACCAGTATCTGGTTGGGAAACCCATAGGTCTTCTGTATTTACACCAAGATTTTTTGCATAAACTGGATCAAGCGCATGTTCTGCATCTATAAAAGCAGCTACTCCGCCATTCTTTTGAGACTCTGCAATTGCATGGAGAGCTAAAGTTGTTTTGCCGGAAGATTCAGGTCCAAAAATTTCTATAATGCGGCCTTTGGGATAGCCTCCAATTCCAAGCGCTGCATCCAGTGTTATTGCCCCTGAAGGGATAACCTGAATATTGCTGCTTTCAGGCCTTTCACCAAGTTTCATTAAAGAACCTTTTCCAAATTGTTTTTCAATTTGAAGTTTTGCTGCTTCAAGGGCTTTTTGTTTTTCAGAATCATTGTGTTTTACTTCAGGTATTTGATTTTCCAATTTTTTTGCCATTTGTATATTTTCTCCTTCATAAGATAACAATAACAGCAGTTATAATACTTCAATTTTGATTAAATAAATAGTCTCCTGCCAGAAAGATTGTTATCTTTTATTTGCTTGATTTTAAATTTTCCATATTTGCTTTACCAGATCAATAACTATTCATATAATGAAAATGATGTTAGTAAAATATTTTATAACACTTTTATTTATAATCTTGGGAATGATTTTTAATAATATTTTATATGCGCAGGATATTTCAAAAAATAGTGATAATGAACCATCCAACTGGCTTGAAACCAGTAGCAGTAAAGATGACATTATAATAGCTTATTATTTAGATGGTGCTGGTTTTGAAGAAAAAATAAGAGCAATAACTTATTTAGCCAAAAGAAAAGACAGAGATTTTTCACTTCTGATTGATAAAATATATTATCTGGAGAGTGATAATAAAAATGAAAAAGAATATATCTTTTACCTTATACTCGATAATTTATTTATAGATGAGGAATCTGTAGAAAAGTCCAAAGATTCTTTTCTTATTGTGTGTGAAAATATTGCTAATTATAAAAACTCTATTTTAAGAAAAAAAATAATGGAAAAAACAGTTTTACTTGATAAAAAATTAGCTGAAAATATTCTTGTTAAAGAAGCCCTGTTTCTCTTAAATGAAGGGAAAAAAAATAGTATATTTAATTTAGAGATGCTTGAAGAGAGCAAAATATTTTTTATATATTCAGGAAAAATTGATTCATCTGTTCTTAATGATTACAAACAGATGATCTATGTTACTGTATCCAATATTCCGGATTTTCCGTTTTAAAACCATTTTTACGTTATTGAAAAAATGGCCTCAAAGAGTTGTATATGTATCAAACTTTAGTTTAATTTCTGTATTTACTTCTCCGCTTCCATCAGATCCAAGTCCTCTAAAAAAATTGCCCCAATTGTAGTCTGTGTTTGAATTGTCAAAATAGGTGGGGTCTTTGCTGGCGTCATAGCCATAGCTTTCTTTTGCAGTATAAGGAATTTTTATAGTTACATTTTTAGCTGCATCTATAGAATAAAATATAAAATGACCAACAGTTGGAGGATTTTCTCCTAAGGTTATTGTGAGCGCGGTTGTTCCTGTATAATTGAAGAGACTGATGCCTATGTTCGTTGCCTTTGGGAAATAAATACTTTCAAGTTTATTACAAAAAATGAAGGCACGACCACCTATAATAGTTGTTTTTGGGAAATCCACGCTTTTAAGGTTAGTGCAATTATCGAAGGCGAAACTACCAATTTCAGTAACACTACTGTCTGTTATATATGAAAGATTGGTAAAATCATTGAATGCTCTGTAAGTACGAGAAGCCCCTTCTTCTATTTTTTCAGCGATATTGGGAAGAATTATAGATACTATTTTACTCTTACCTGTAGATACAGAATAGTCTGGGTCAAACACTTTGCTGACATTCATTGTACAATTTGATAGATTAAGATCTACAAATTTGTTTTTATCAGCAATTACTACAAGCATTTTTTGCCAGTTGCTGGAATTCTCAGTCATTGTACCCAGATCAAAGGAGATCACAAGAGTTATTGGATTATTTACTGTGACGCCCCCTGTGTGAGCAGCTAAGGCAGCTTCCATAGCCGCAATACTATTAGCAGTAATAGTTCCAGAACCTCTATTATTATTTCCAGTGTTGGAACCAGAGTCGCTGTTGTCGAAGGCTATCATGCAAAAACTGATAATTATTACAAGAAAAGCAACTCCGAAAATCCTTGACGCGTTATTCATAAAATTCTCCTTTTTTATCTATGTTTTGGCTGATGCGAATCAATAATAATCGTAACAGGACCATCATTTATATACTCTACTTCCATTAGCGCACCAAACTCCCCTGTTTCTGTTTTTAGGCCACTATTTTTAATCATCTCTACAACTTTTTTATAATAACTATTTCCTTTATCAGGTGGAGCAGCTTCATTAAAGGAAGGGCGTCTCCCCTTCCTTACATCTCCGTAAAGTGTGAACTGGGATATAACAAGCACCTCGCCTTTTATATCAGAAACCGAAAGATTCATTTTTCCTTCAACATCATTAAATATTCTTAAGTTTAATATTTTGTCGGTAATATAGCTGCAATCCTGCTCTGTATCATTCACATGTATGCCAAGAAAAACAACGATCCCTTTTTCTGTTTTTCCTATAATTTTATTTTCTGTTTTTACAGATGCATTAAAAACTCTCTGAATAACAGCTCTCATCTTAATAGTTCCTGAGTGTTATGGCTTTTAATGTAAGGTTGTTCTCTTCGGTTTTTAGTTGTCCAATAATATCATAGGAAAACTCTTCATTAAGAACAATGGGAGAATCTATTGTAACACTTATTATACCTTCAACTATTCTTCCAGAATCATAACCAATAAGAAAATCAAAAGAGGCGCTTTTTTCAAATATTCTTATATTTGCAATTTTCCCTGACCACTTCACAAAACAGTTATTATATAAATATGGATTTTCAGATGCCATTTTGTAAGTTATACTGTTTTTAAAATATCTGAAATCTGGTTCTTTAAGATAAGTGTCCAAAAGGCGGGCTTTTTCTTTTACAGATTCCGATGCATTGGAATTAAGAAGTTTATTTATAGCTATCATTGCTTCGTTATCTTTTTTATCAATAAAATATTTTTTTGCAGATTCAAATAGTGCTACTATTTCTCTTGCCTGGAGTTCAATTTTAAAATCACCTGTTGTAACAATATCATTAAGATTTCTGCTTATTGTAAGCTCGGGGTAAAGCTTTTTTGAGTTATTTATATTTGTAATTACATATTTTGATGTTAAAAAAAGAGTTGTTAAAATTGTCAGAGTAATAAAAATAATAGATGCATAGCGAAAAATATTATAAAACTTTGCTTTTTGTAAATGAGGTAAAAATTTGTGGAGATTTTTTGCAAGAAAATCTTCAGGTATTTTTTTTACTGTTTCTGATCTATTTAAAATATCAAGAGATCTTTTTGCATACTTATTTTCAGGATCTTCATCAAGTATATCAAGCCATATTTTTATAGCATCAGATAAATTTCCATGTTTTAAATGGATAACAGCAAGTCCAAGCATTTGATTTGAATTGGGCTTGATTTGAAGTGCTCTTCTTAAATAAGAATTTGCTCCATTAAAATCACCCAGAAAAAGGCATGACATACCCAGATAGTAATAAAACTCTTCATTTTCCCTGTACTTGAATACTTCGGGTTGAAGCAAGCTTATTACATCAGAATAATTGCCTTGTTTGAATTTTTTTTCAGCTCTTGTTAAGTTATTACTCATTTAATAAAAACGCCTGATAAATAATTATTTTATGCTGATTATTTTAAAATATTTCGCGCTAAGGCGCAAGAGGTGGAATGAGTATAAAAGATGGACTAAATAGCTCCACCGCTTCTAATTATCATGGCTTCCTTTTTAGGGTCATTAGCATTAAAAAAAGCAGAAGCAGTTATAAGAATATCTGCCCCAAGTTTTATAATCTCTCCTGATGTTTGGCTATTTACCCCGCCATCAACAGATATCTCAAAAGAAAGATTTTTTGTTTTTCGGATTGCATCCAGCTCTCCAATTTTTCTGATAGCTGAATGGATAATTTTCTGACCTGCAAAACCTGGATTTACTGTCATAACCTGAACAAAATCCACAATATCGATTATCTCTGAAAGAGCAGCTACAGGCGTGGAAGGGATAATACATATACCTGCTTTGGCTCCCCCATCCTTTATTGAGCTTAAAGTTTTATTGACGTGGATATCAGCTTCTATATGGAATGATATTGCATCTGCACCTGCTTTAAGATAGTCGTCTATAAAGCGGTCAGGATTATTGACCATAAGATGAACATCGGTTGGCAGTTTTGTTATTTTTTTAAGATCAGTTAAAAACTTGTTTCCAAATGTGATTTGAGGAACAAAATGGCCATCCATTACATCAACATGAATAGCATCTACTCCGGATGCTTCGCAGAGCTTTACTGCTTTATCAACATTGCTTAAATCTGCTCCTAAAATAGAGACAGATATTTGTATTTTTCTGTTAATTGACATAGCTAAAAAGTTATCAAATTAATTTTATTAAAGCAATTAAAAAATAGCTCAATTGACCTATTTCATTTTGGCAAGTATAATAATAATGATAAATCATGGATAAAAGTATAACTGATGTAAAAGGAAAAATTGCATCATTATTGCAAGTTGCCAGGGATAGCTTAAAAAATGGTGATTTCGAAAAAGCTAAAGTTGAGATAGAAAAGGCATTTTCTATAGATTTTAATGAAAAGCTTGTTATAAATGGGCTTAAATTTGTTAATTTCTGGATCGAAAGAAAGATGCGTTTTCAGACTGTTGAAGGTCATTATGAGCGTGGTTGCTATCTGTTTAGGCAATGGAAGGCTTTTATTGCTTTTTCAGCTAAATTTGATACTGCAGATGATGAACTTACAATTTATGCAATAAAGTACTGGGTTTTTAACCAGGCTCTTCATCATTTTAATCAACTGCTTGAGAATGGTGCTGATGATCCGGAAATATTAACCAAGATTGGATTGTGTTACAAAAATTTAGGAGATTATTGCCGCGCTCTTGAATATCTTGAAACAGTAATGCAATCAAAGACAGAAGATGCAGAACTAATGGCAGAAGTTGCAGATTGTTATGCATTTATTAATGAAGTTAAAGCATCAAAAATATTTTTCAGGGAGGCTTTTTTTATTGATCCGCAGAGCATTGATATTTGCTCTCTTGAATCTCTTCTTATTAAAAAACTAATTGGAAGGGTAAAATCGCTTGGATTCAATGAAAAGTTTCTAAATGAGTGGATCCCTATTTATGGGGTATTGTATGGTGTTTTTAATGTAAAAAGAGAACTAAAAGTACTTGAGCTTGGAAAATTAAAACAAGCAATAAGCGCGCTTGAGCATCAGTTTGAAGAAGACGTGGAAAACAGAGGAATAACGATTCCAAGACTTTTAAACAGATATTTTTGGCTTATTGATTATTATATAAGTACAAACAACAGCAAAGACAGGATTGAGGATGTCTTAAGAAAAATCAATAAAATAGATCCTTCTGTGTATGAGCTTTACTCAAACTAAGCTTCCAATACGAAAGATTATTTTCTTGTAATATAAAATTCTGGAGAAAAAAAATGAGTTCAAACTTGCTTGAGAAGATTAGTCAGATGCTTAATGAAGAAAAATGGACACGTGCTACAATAAAAAGTTATTCAATAAATAATTTTAAAGACCTTAATCACCTGATAAAAGACTCAGGCGATAATGAATCTTTGCAAGAAGTCCTTGAACTGTGTGAAGAACATCTGGTTCATTCAAAAAACTCTATTATTGCATTATATATTTCAGGAATCCTTTCACTCTCAAAACACGTTATTGATGATTCAAACATTATAGTCTTGATCAATATTTTTTCTGATAATCATAAATGGAATATTGTTGAATATCTCTGCGAAAGAATTCTCGACTATGGTGATAATAAAATTGCTCTGAGAATGCTTGCTGAGTGTTATGAAAATGAAGGAGAAACTGATAAGAAAACTGATGTATGGGAAAGGCTTATAAAAGTTGACTATGATGAAACTGAAATTATAAAACATCTTGCTGAAAAACATGAGGCAGATGGTAATACAGAAAAAGCAATAGATTATTATAAGAAAGCTATACACAGATATGCAAATAAAAAACAGTTTTCTGCAATAAAAGAGCTATGGCCAAAAATTATTGAATACTGTCCGGATGAGATCGATTTCTTTTATCATTTAACTAAAAAAGTAACAAAGAACATAAGCGAAGAAAGAGCTTGCCAGCTTCTTGAAGAACTTTATGAACATTATAAAAATAGAAAAAACTGGGATTATGCAATAGATATATTAAAACATATACTTACCTTTGAACCTACAAATAGCGATATGAGAAGCGAAATAATATATTGCTTTACTCAGAAATATAGTTATCACAGCCAGGTCGAAGAATATATAAAAATATCAAACCTTTCCCAAAAATGGAGAAACATTCACGAAGCAATTGCTGATTTTGAAAAACATATCTCTTTTGAAACAAATAATTTTGTATTCCACAGATCATGGGGAATAGGAAAAATTATAGATATCAAAGGCGATAACGTTGTAATTGATTTCATTAAAAAGAAAGGGCATTCAATGTCTCTTAAAATGGCTGTAAATGCTCTTCTGATGCTTGGAAAAGAACATTTTTGGGTTTATAAGAGTACAAAGAAAAAAGATGAACTCAGGAAGATGGTCAAGGGCGATATTCCATGGACTCTTAAAACAATTATAAAAAGTTTTGGTAATTCTGCAGATATAAAAAGAATCAAGAGTGAACTTGTTCCTGGCTTATTTACAGCCGGTGAATGGACATCATGGAGCAATGAAGCAAGAAAAATACTTAAAACAAATACAGATTTTGGAAACCTTCCAGATAAGGCAGATTTCTTTGTTGTAAGAGATAAGCCTATTACTTTTGAAGAAAAAGCTTATAACAATTTTAAGGCAGAAGCAGGATTTTTTGATAAATTAAAAACACTTCTTGATTTTGTTAATGAGGTCTCTATTGAATCTGATTACTTTCCGGAAATGTTTCAATATTTTACAAACTATCTTAAATCGTATAATTCTCCAAATGAATATGTTATTTGCAGTTATCTTCTTGTAGACCAGATTGTATCAAAATTCCACCATCTTAACCCTGGTATCAATATAAAGTTTAATGATCTTATTAAAAATGTATCTGATATTCCTGCCCTGTTTTCAAAAATAGCAGATTCAGATCTTAAAAAGATTTTTCTTGATAAAGTAAAAATACATGATAATAACTGGCCTACAATCTATCTTGAAATATTCCCCGAATATCTTAATAGAGGAATTATCGATGCTTTGATTGCAGAAGACTATAAGGATAAAGTATCGGAGCTCGTAAAATCAATTTACGAAAATTATAAAGAGTATCGAGAAAGTTTTATCTGGATTTTAAAAAATATAGAGGAATATGCTATTTTTGAAAAAGCATCTCCAGGAGAAGAAAAAACTCTTGTTAATGCGATCCATCTTCTTGATATTACATACAGGGAAATTGTAAACAAAAGAAATGTAAGTAATAATAAAAAGATCAATAAGCAGCTTAATAATTATTTATTTAAAGACAAGAAGCTTGAAAAATTTATTTACAATGCAGATAAAAACGTAATTATAAGAATGATTTCTCTCATAGATGATATAAAAGGAGTTGATCCTGCACTAAAGATTGAAATCAAGAAAAAAATCAAGAATATCCATCCTGATATTAAATTTATTGGAATTGAAGAAGAGATCGATATTATATCTCGCGGTCTTATTGTTACTACAGAAAGCCTTGAGAAAAAGAAGAAAGAACTTAAGTATATTCTTGAAGTTGAAGTTCCTAATAACTCAAAAGAAATTGGTAAAGCAATTGCTCTTGGAGACCTTAGTGAAAATGCTGAATATAAAGCAGGTAAGGAAAAACAGGAAATGCTTAACGTAACAGTAGGAAAACTAAAAGAAGAAATTGAGAAATGTTATGTATTTGATCCTTCAACAGTAAACACTAATAAAATATCTTTTGGTACAAAAGTTATACTTTTCAATAATGAATCAAAAGCAAAAGAAACATTTACAATACTCGGTCCATGGGAATCTTCTCCTGAGGAAAATATTATTTCTTATATGGCACCTTTTGGAAGTGCATTATTGAATGCAAAGGTTGATGAAAACTTGAATTTTACAATAAATGATAGAAACTATAATTATACTATAAAGAAAATAACAAAATCGGAGTTAATATAAGATGAATAAATACTTTTTATTAATTGTTTTATTGTTAGCAGGTTTGTTTTTTATTATTCCATCACAAGCAGAAGCAACTCCTGTTGATATGGTTGTACTTCTTGATACATCAGGAAGTGTATTCTCTATCTATAATGATCTTTTAAATTATGTTACAAAAAATATTATTTCTGATTATTTAAAATTTGGCGATACTTTTCATCTTATAAGCTTTGATTCAGAGCCATCCCTTATTCTTTCCAAAAAGATCAATAATAAAAATGATATTGAGTATATTTTAAAAGATCTATTTTTATTATATCCATTTGGAAAACATACAGATCTTATTTCAGCTTTAAAATATCTTAGAAACTATGTTTCCGGTATTACAAATAATTCAAACCGCGAAATTGTAATATTGACTGATGGTATTCACAACCCTCCTTCTGGAAGTCCGTACCAGTCAGTTATTGAACCTGCAACAGGGGTTAATCTTTTACAAAAAGAGATAGATGAACTTACAAAAACAAATTGGAAAATAAGTATTGTAAAATTGCCAGGCAGCAGCCAGAGTGAATCTTCAACAGGAATAAGCAGCAGTCAAGGAAGCACAGCAGCTTCATCGGGAAGTACAAATGATGCATCAAGAAGTACAACTGATACATCAAGAAGTACAAATGATGCATCAAGAGGTGCAACTGATTCATCGAGAGGCACAGCTGATGCATCCAGAAGTGGCACAACTGATGCATCCAGAAGCGGAACAGGTACTTCCTCTAATATTTCCCAATCTACAGGAAGTCAGAGTGATATTTCATCCTCAACAAGTGCTTCTTCTGAAAAGCAGTCACAAGAAAATAGCATGTTTACCTATATTGATGATAAAAAAATAACAAGTACTGATTTTAACAATTCATCAGAAGAAAAAGTAACTACAATTCAAACAAGTTCCGGGACTTCTGACAATACAAAGAAAAACAAAAATAATATTTTATTATTAAGTATATTGGGAATTATTTTACTCATAATTATTATTTTTGTTCTGATTACAAGGTATTATTCCAGAGCTTCTGTCAAAGAGTCCTATAATGTTGTACGCAATGATATAGATATTAAAGGTGTTGATCAGGAAGGGAGCAAGTCAGATAACAGCAACAGAAGATCTATTATTATGAAAGTTACCAACCAGAATGATCAAATTGTAGGGACAAGCAGAAATATTCATCCATTTAAAATAGGAGCTGTTAAGTCTGTAGGTGGTGGTAATTCTTCATATCTTATTTTTCTCTATAAACTGCCAGGAACCATTGCAAGTTTAAAATTTGATGGGGACAAATATATTTTTACCCCTTTAAGACCTGAATTTTTCCCTGAAATTGGAGATAAAGAAATTGAAAATCCTTTAGACAAGATCATAAAGATAAAAACAGAGAAACAGCATATACTTACTATAAAATTTGGGGAATATATATCTCCGCTTGAAAAGATTAATTCAATAATGCATTTAACAGAACACCGAGGTGTTCCTTTATATCATTAAATAAAACAACTAAGGGTTGTTGTTTTAAAAAAGGCATTCATTGTTGAATGCCTTTTTTTTACTCTTTTTAAAGAACTTCCAGAGTTGCAATGGCATTATTTTTTACAGCAGTTGCCTGTTTTTGATCTTCTGCTATTGCCTTGACTTTATCTTTGAGACTGCTTATTTTATTTAACCTTATTCCCCTAAGCCCTGCTATTCTAATTACAACTGAACTGCTTTCAAGCATTTTTTCAAAAAAAGGGGCAAGCCCGGAATATTCCACTCTGCAAAGTTCGCTGGTAAGGCTTTCCAAAAAAGCTTTATTGGAAGCGCTGGATTCTTTTGCAAAAATAGTTTCAATCATTTCAAGTGAGTTGGCTGTATCTTTATTTACTGCAAGTGTAAAAGCATGATGCCGTGTTTTGACACCAATTTTTGGATCTGATGCTTTTGACCTGATAAAATCAAATGCTTCTTTTCCTCCTATTTCTGCAAGAGCAGTAAGGGAAGTATTTCTAATATCTTCTACAGGATCATTATCTGCTCTGTAAATAAGTATCTGGGTAAAATCATTGCTTTTTCTATTTCCAGCATCTGTGATAGCTTGTTTTCTTATTCGCCAATTTTCATCTCTTATTGCTTCATGGATAAGTAAATTTGCTTCTCTTTTATCATATTTTGAAATAGCTGAAATAGCATATATTCTTATAAAAGGGTCATCTTCTTTATATGCTGCAACAAGATCATCAAAACTATTTTCATCTTTTAAATATCCAAGCGAATTGATTGCATATTGTCTGTATGTTCTTTCAAGATATTTATCAGATGCTATATCTTTTAAGAATTCTGCTGTTTCTGGATCTTCAAGTTTTCCTATATCAAGAAGTATCTGCAACTTGACTTGAGCTTCATCATCTGATTCATATAAATCCATTAGAGGTTTTGAGTAATTTTTATTACCTGTAGCTGCCAATACTTTTATTGCTTCAATTCTGAAATCTTTTTGATTATCCTCCAAAAGCTCCATAAAAATATCATGATTTTCTTTTACAGCATTTATTTCGGAAATATAACGTATCCCTGCAATTATTACACTTCTGGTTTCATAATCTCTATCTTTGATTTTATCAATTACCTGATTAATTAAATTATTTGATTTTATAACTGTATATAACTCTATAATATCTCTCTGGATCTGATCGCTTTTAGTTGTAACAAATAGTTTTGAAAGATGATCATTGTATGATAAATCTTTACTTGCAATAAATTCTTTGATAAGGCCTGAGACTTCATTGTTAAGTCCAAAAGCAAGGATCCTCTCCCGTTCTTTTCTTAATGAAATAGTGTTATCTTCTGTTGTTGGGGTTGTTTCTTGCGAAAAACAAAGGATAGCAGAAAAAAAGGCAAAAAAGATAAGCAACACCAATTTATGTAATTTCATTTTCACTCCTTCTTCTTGAAAAGAAGATAAAATCTATTTTAAGTATTTTATAGAAAAATAGTACCAGCACTGCAAAAAATAGCGCTGTAAGTAAAAAATAAATAAGTAATTTTAAACTTAATCCCATAGTCCATAAGCTGTTATAATATGTTCGGAAAAATATCATAAGAATTGATGGAATAACCAATGCAAGAGTTATTTTGCCTGTTCGCTTAAAGAAAAGATTTATATTATATAAAGGATAACTTTTTTTGATATCAATAAACATAATTATAAATCCTATGGAAAAAGCAATTGTATTGGCAACAGCAAGACCACATACTCTAAGGAATGTCTGCTTTAAAATTATTGAAAGAATAACATCTATTATGCAGACAATTGTAGCAAAAATAAAAGGTTTTTGGTAGTTGTGTGAAGAATAATAAAACCTCTGGAGAAAGTTAAAAAAACCTGTTGTAAAGATCCCTACTGCATATCCTTTAAGTACAAATGCCGTAAGATATGTATTATCTGCATTAAAAGATCCTCTTTGCATTGCGATTGATATTAATTCATTACCCATAACAAAAATAAAAATACCTGAAGGGAGAAGAAGCGAATAAAGGTGTATTAGTCCTGTGTTTACTGTTTCAAGAAGTTCGTTAGTCATATTAGATGCTGCAAGACGACTCATTTTGGGAAAAAATACAGTTGTAATAGATGCCGAGAAAATACCAAAAGGGAACTGCCAGAATACTATCGCATAGCTTAAAGCAGAAGAACTTCCTGTTTCAAGCCCGGATGCAAATCTTATAGCAATTTGCGAATTTATGGCAAATATTGATGCTGTAGCAACTACAGGAAACCAGTTTTTGAGAATTCTTTTAAAATAAGGATTATTAAAATTAAATTTTAATTTAAGATCATAACCTTCTTTAAAAAAAACAGGAAGCTGAAAAATTATTTGTAAAAGACCTCCTGAAAGGACCCCTATTACCATTGAAAAAATACCAAGGTATTTATGAAAAAAAACAATTCCTGAAATTACAGTAAGGGAAAAAAGAATGGGAGTAATTGCAGGTATAAAGAAATAGCCAAGGGAATTAAGAACTGCCATTATTGCAGCGCTTATACTTATTAAAAGTAGATAACTTATAAACCATCTAAAAAGGTCTATTGCAAGCAAATTAAGATATGGATCTGAAAATTCAAGAAAAACTTTATTTATAAGAAAATCAGCAAAAATTATTGAAAGTATGCAGACAGGTACAATAATAATTACCTGAAAAGCAAGTATATTTCTTACAATTGTTTTGGTAATTGTATTATTTTTTTCTTTTACAAGTGATTCGGTTAAAACAGGAATAAAAGCAGAAGATAAAGCACCTTCAGCCATAAGTTTTCTTAAATTATTTGGTATTGAAAAAACAGCATTAAGAACATCAGCTTCTTTTGTTGCTCCAAAAAAACCTCCAATTACAGCTATTTTTACAAAACCAAGAATTCTTGAAATAAAGGTACAGAGCATTACCAATATAGCTGATACTGAGCTTTTTCTGGATGTATTATCAGTTTCTACCATAATTATCCAAAAATCTTTTTCTAAAATCCATGAATGTATCAGATTCTATATTTGATTTTATTTC
>WRCW01000012.1 GCA_009783755.1 Spirochaetaceae bacterium | reverse complement strand
GCTTGAGAGGATAATTGCTAAAGATGATGCTTCTGACCCTTATCAGCTTGAAAAATTGATAGAAGAAAAACTTTTTTATGACAAAGAAATTGAAAAATTGAAAGGAACTAGTGGTAATAATGTCTGATTTACTCAATGATCCAGCGGTAAAGAAAATAATAGAATACGGAAAAATTAAGAAAAGAATTACATACGACGAACTCAATGATTATCTCCCTGATTATATAATCAATAGTGATAAAATCGAGGATGTAATTGCATTATTTGAGAAAAATCACATTGTAATTGAAGAAGAAGATGTTGAGGAAGAAGAGGAAGAAGAAGAGGAAGAAGAAGAAACAGATTCCGGAAGCAAAAGAATTGTATCTGTTGATAAAGATAATATTATAGATGATCCAATCAGGCTCTATCTTAGGGAAATAGGAAAAGAGTATCTTTTGACTGCTGAGCAGGAAGTTGAGCTTTCAAAGCAGATGGAAGAGGGTGAAAACATCATAAAAAGGGTAATAAGCGACTCAGGCTTGCTTATTCCCGAGTTTTATAACTTAGCGCAGAAGGTTTTTTCCAGGCTTGATCCCAAAGATATGGAGCTTACTAAAAAAGAAGTTTCAGAACTTCTTGTAGAAAGAAGACGGATCAATCAGTTTTATAAAGATTCACTTAAAGGGTGTTACACTTACTTAAAGCAATATATGGAAATCAAACGCAAGATTCTTTCCATGGGTGAAAATATTCTTGAAAGTGAAGAGCTAAAACAAAAAACAGGTCCTTTACTTGATTATTTAAAACGTATTGATATCCATCAGGATGAAATTATCAAATTTTCAGAGAAATTCATAAATGCAGAGAAAAAAGTAAAAAAATATATAAGAGAACAGCTTAAAATCGAACGCAGGCTCGGTGTCTCAAATATGAGAGAGTTGCGCAATCTTGGAAGAGGGCTTGCAACTACTTCAAAACGGGCAGAAATTGAAAACAGGCTTCAAATGCCTGCTGATGCTATCAAGGAAAAAATCAGGATCATCCAAATTAATGAAAAAAGACTGCGTGAAATGGAAGCGGAGTTTGAGAACTCAATAGACGATATCCTTAAAATGTCCCAGGAAATATCTTATGGCAAGGTAATGATGAAAAATGCCAAAGACCGGCTTATTAAAGCGAATTTGAGGCTGGTTGTAAGTATTGCAAAAAAATATACGAACAGAGGGCTTCATTTTTTTGATCTTGTGCAGGAAGGAAATATTGGGTTAATAAAAGCTGTAGAGAAATTTGAATATAGAAAAGGATATAAGTTTTCAACTTATGCAACATGGTGGATAAGGCAGGCAATAACCCGCTCCATATCAGATCAGGCAAGGACAATACGTGTGCCTGTGCATATGATAGAGCAGATAAATAAAGTAGTAAGAGAATCAAGACAGATAATGCAACTATTAGGACGTGAACCTAATGATGAAGAGATTGCAGAGAGACTTGGATGGTCTGTAAGCCGTGTTAAGGCAGTAAAAAATGTAGCAAGAGAACCAATTTCTCTTGAGACACCAATAGGCGAAGAGGAAGATTCCCTGCTTGGTGATTTTATTGAAGATAAGGATGTTGAAAATCCTGCATCACAGACATCTTTCAAGCTTTTGCAGGAGCAGTTGCAGGAAGTTATGAAAACACTTCCTCCAAGAGAGCAGGAAGTTCTTAAAATGAGATTTGGCCTGGTAGATGGTTTTTCACTTACGCTCGAAGAGGTAGGTCTCTATTTTAATGTAACAAGGGAAAGAATAAGACAGATTGAGGCAAAAGCGCTCAGGCGGCTTAGGCATCCTAAGAGAAGTAGACGCCTTAAAGATTATATAGATCAATAGAAAAAAATTAGGAGTGTTTAAATGATCCAGGAAGTATTTGAAAAATTGCAAAATTTACAAGATGTTTTGCTCCAAAAATATGATATTGAAAATGAAATAAAGGATATTCCAAAAGCGCTTGTTACAAAAAATGAACTTTTAGCAAGATTAAAAAAACAGTTTATTGATAAAAGCGGCCTGTTTGAGAAAAAGCAGGAAAAAATTAAAGCAATGAAAGAAAAGCTAAAAGAGTCTGAAATTCTCATGGAAAAATATGAGAAAGATATGGATATTATTAAAACCCAGAGAGAGTATGAACTTCTTGATAAAGCAATAAAAGAAACAACTGAAAAAGAGCAACAGCTTCGCAAAGATATTCTTAAAGAAGAAAAAGAGATTGAAGAGCTTAATCAGTTTATAGAGCGGGAACAGCAGATAATTTTTCAGCAGGAAGAAGAGGTAAAAACCGAAGAACGGAGAATTGAAAGCGAAAGTGAAGAAAAAAAATCAATTCTTGCCAAACTTGAAGAAGAAGAAAAAGGGATCATTCCCGGACTTGATGATGATATTCTTTTTAAATTTGAAAGAATCATAAAAAATAAATCTGGACGCGGAATTGTTCCTGTAAAAGGTTCGGTCTGTACAGGTTGCCACATGATTCTTCCATCGCAGTTTGTAAATGATGTTCGCAATGGAGAAAAAGTTCTTTTCTGCCCGTATTGCAGCAGAATACTCTTTTATGAGGAGTCAGATAAAGATAATTTTCTTGCATTTAAAGACAGCGATATTGGTGGATTCTCTGACTATGACTATGATTTTGATGAAGAATATGAAGATGAGGAGGTTATCGAGGAAGTAGTTCCGGATGTAGCTTCAAAAAGAGAACCATTGCACGGTCACGATGATGAAGAATATGATGCAGAAGATGAGGAGATATTCGAAGAAGAGGCTGAAATATTCGAAGAAGAAACTGAAATTGAAGATGAAGAAGAATTCGAGGAAGAGGAAGAAGAGGAAGAGGAGTTTGAAAAAGGCGAATTCGAAGAAGATGAACAAGATTCAGAAGATGAAGAAATGGAAGATGAAGAAATGGATATAGAAGATGAAGATGCCGAGGATGAAGATTTAGAGGCAGATGACGAGTTTGCCGAGGATGAAGAAAAGTAAAGAAATATTGATTTAGTAAACTGGCAGGTTGGATTACCGCCTAAAAACTATTTTTTAGGAGGAAAGTCCGGGCTCCATAGAGCGCAATGCTGGCTAACAGCCAGGCTCGCAGTTGTAATAACTGTTTGAGTAGAAAGTGCCACAGAAAATATACCGCCGCTTTAAATAGCGGTAAGGGTGAAAAGGCGGGGTAAGAGCCCACCGGGTACCGGGAGACCGTGACCGCAGGGTAAACCTCATTGGGAGCAAAGCCAAGCAGTGGAGGAGTTGCTCGTTCTGTTTTCGGCTAATTTGTGGCCGCAAAATACTCCACGGGTAGGCTGCTGGAGGGATTTAGAAATAAATCTCCCAGATAGATGGTAATCACCTTTTTAAGGAACAGAACCCGGCTTATAGACCTGCTTTCCCCGGCCATATATGAAAAACTATGTATGGTCGGGATATATATTCCATTCGGAATATAGGAAATTGGAATATAATCCAGTTATATTTGAAAAGATATGGCTAGGGTATTTTTAATATTAGGAAAATAGCTGTGTTTTTATCTGAAAAGAAATCTAATTATTCGGCAGAATGGCGCAGGAAACGGGGAAAAAAAAGAATTGTTCTTCTTTTCTTTATTTTGATATTAGCTGGCGTAAGTATTTTCTACTTAAATAAAAATAAAGAGTCTTTTAAAAAAATAGTAAATAAACCTTCAAAAAATGAAATAATCATGGAGTTATGGGAAAACCAGAAGTATATGGAGCTCATAAATTACTGTGATTCCCTGCTAGAACAAAGCCCTGCTGCTGTTGATATTCTTATCTTCAGAGGATTTGCAAGTTTTTATGAAGGAAGTTCAAAAATTAATTATGAAGACAAACTTCCTTTTATAGATGATTCTGTATTTTATTTACGAAAAGCGATTATTTTTAATAGTGAAAAAATGAGACCCCAAATTAATTATGTTCTTGGTCGCTCTTATTATCATAAAGGAAAATATTATGCTGATCTTTCTGTTAAATATCTTGAAAAATCAGTTGATGAAGGCTATATCGGTAAAGATAGTTATGAATATCTGGCTTTGGCACATACAGAACTTGGAAATAAAGAAAAAAGCGCTCTTTATTTTGAATTAGCAGCAGAAAATAACCCTTCAGACATCCTTTTTTCCCTTTTAGCTCAATTATATATGGATCTTGGCTCCCTGAATCTGGCAGAGGATTATCTTATCCGGTCAAATAACAGAACAACAAACCAGCAAATAGAAGAAAAAAATCTTTTTCTTTTAGGGCAGATCTATGAGGGCAGAAATGATTTGATAAAAGCAGGGGAATGCTATAATCGTATTATTCAGAAAAATTCTAAAGCAGCAGACGCATATTACAAGCTGGGATTGTTGTATGAAATAGAAGGGGACAAGATTAAGGCACGAGCTGAATGGAGGAAAGCACTTCGCATTGATCCGCAGCATTATGGAGCCAGACTTAAGCTATTTTAGCGAAAATTATTCTCAGGCAAATTTACATTATTTTCATTTTCACTTATAATAATATAAATTAAAATTAAAGATATAACGTTTTTGCATATAGATATTGGAGGGGGATGATAATGGGATTGGGCAGTAAAATTGCTGGTGCATTTAGATCAGATATAGGAATAGATTTAGGAACATGTAATACACTGGTTTGTATTCGGGGGAAAGGGATTGTTCTTGGAGAACCTTCTGTTGTTGCAATGGAAAGAGGGACAAAAAAAGTAGTTTCCGTAGGAACAGAGGCAAAAAAAATGCTCTGGAAAACTCCGGGCGATATTATAGTAGTAAGACCCCTGCGGGATGGTGTAATTGCCGATCTTGAGTCAACTGAAAAAATGATCAAATATTTTATATCAAAAGTTCTCCCTAAAAGATGGTTTGTAAAACCAAGAATGGTAATAGGTGTTCCAAGCTGCATTACAGAGGTTGAAAGAAGGGCAGTAGAGGAATGTGCATATAAAGCAGGTGCAAGGGATGTAAGAGTAATTGAAGAGTCTCTGGCTGCTGCAATAGGGGCAAAAATCCCCATTTTTACACCTGCAGGAAATATGGTTTGTGATATTGGCGGTGGTACAACAGAAATATCTGTTATTTCGCTTGGCGGTATGGTAGTAAGTAATGCTATAAGGGTAGGCGGGGACGAGTTTGATGAGGCAATAATAAAACATGTAAGAGCAGTCCATAATTTAATAATTGGCGAACAAACAGCAGAGAATATTAAAATAAAAATTGGAAATGCTTTTCCTGATAAAAAAATTGAAAGAATGGAAATAAAAGGGACAGATGCTATCACAGGACTTCCAAGAAGGCTTGAGATGGATTCGATTGAAGCAAGGGAAGCTATTTTAGAGCCTATAAATTCTGTAGTAGAGGAGATAAAAAAGACCCTTGGTCAGACCCCTCCTGAACTTGCTGCAGATATAGTTGAAAGAGGAATCGTAATGACAGGCGGCGGATCTCTGCTCGCAGGGTTTCCAACCCTGATTTCAAAAGAAACAGGGGTTCCTGTTATACTTGCGGAAGATCCTCTCAACTGTGTGGCTGTTGGTGCAGGGATGTATTATGATTTCACAAGAAGCGCATCAAATAAAACAATCTGTAATTTTATAAATTAAAATGAAGTTACTGGCTGGAAATAACAGGATAAAAAAAAGTACTTTGCTTTTTATCCTTTTCCTGTTAATTAATTCAGTTTTAATGATATCAAACGACAAGAGCAAAGGGTCATTAAAAATATCAGAAATAGGATTCTCTTTTTTATCACTTTTTCAGAAAGGATTTTCATATACATCAGATTTCCTTACTGAAACAGCTAATTCAATAAGTGAACTTAGAAAAGTAAAAATAGAATACAGTAAAGTCCTGGAACGAATTCTTGAATATGAATCTCTTGAAAAAGATTATCTGGATCTTAAAAGAGAAAATAATGAACTGCGTAGTCAGCTTATGTTCAGCAGTACTGTAAAAACAGAAAAGATTCCAGCACAGATAATAGGGCAGGATCCGGGGATTTTTTATAATACAATAACAATTGATAAGGGAAGCAAGCATGGAATATCCATGAATATGGCTGTGGTTGCTTTTCAGGATGGGTTTCAGGGACTTGTTGGAAGAGTTATAGAGACAGGCTATTCATCATCTAAAATTCTGCCAATATATGATAAAAAATTTTCCGTTGCAGCAAGACTTCAAAATTTGAGAAATGAAGGTATTGTAAATGGAACAGGAAATAATTCATCTCTCATAACGATGAGTTATGTAAATAAAAATGCTAGCGATAAAATAGGATACGGCGATATTGTAATAACATCAGGCATGAGCTCTATATATCCTTCTGGAATTTATATAGGACGAGTCAGGAGTGTAGGCGCCAGGGAATATGAGCCATCTCTTGAGCTGGAACTTGAACCTGCTATAGATTTTAGCAAGCTTGAATATGTATTTGTTCTTAAAGAAGGATCTGTTCATGAAAAAGAGTAAGCTTGTTCCTGCCACTATTGTTATGCTTCTTTTTGTGTTGCTTGAAACCACACTGTTGAAGAAGCTTCCATCAAATTATATATATCCCGATATAGCGCTTATAATACTTATATTTTTTTCTAACAGCCGAGGGGTTATTGAGGGACAGGTGAGTGGTTTTTTAGTGGGGATAGCAGAAGATTTTTTAAGCCTTTCTCCTCCTGGATTTAATAGCTTTATTAAAACAATTATAGGTTTTATATTTGGAAATTCTAAAGGGAAAATCTTCATAGATCCAATTTTTTTTCCAATGCTTATGGTTTTTATTGCTACACTTATTAAAGGGTTTACTGCTGTTATCATATCATCTGTTTTTCTTTCTCCGGAGACCTCACCTGATGTCTTTACTGTCAAGTTTGGTATAGAAATAATTGAAAATTGTATATGCGCGCCTTTTGTTTTTGCATTTATGAAACTAATTAAGTTTTATACATTTGAAGACAGAGGTTTTTGATATGGGAAACAGCAGCGATTATTATCTTAACAGAAAAGAAACATTAAAAGTTCGCATATCTGCCATAATAATATTTGCGTTAGCTCTTATGATATTTTATTCTCTTTATCTTTATTCTATACAGGTCATAAAAGGAGACGTCTATAAAGAAAGAGCATCGTCTGTTGCAAGAAGGGAATCTGTTATCCCCACTTTGCGAGGCGAGATATATGACAGAAATTACGATCTTCAGCTTGTGATGAATGTTGATTCATTCGCTGTTGATATAATACCTGCAGATATTGATTATGAAAAACTTGATGATATTGTATCCATGCTTTCAAGTATTCTTGAAATAAAGAAAGACGATATCCTGTCTAAAATATCTCCTAAAATGAAGCAACAATATGTTCCTGTTGAAATCAAAGATAATATAAAATACGATAAAATAATTTATTTGGCAGAAAATATCGATAAATTCCCTGGCGTTAGCTGGCGCAATAAGCCAATAAGAGACCACTATGGTCCAGGATCTTTCTCCCATATTTTAGGATATACAGGCAATATTACCAGAGAAGAGCTACAGGTTCTCTATAATAAAGGTTATGCGGCAGATGCAGAGCTTGGGAAAATGGGCATTGAAAAAGAATACGATGATATTCTAAGAGGAAAAAAAGGGGTAAGATATAACACTGTAGATGTAAAGGGGAGAAAAATAGGAGATGCCAGAGGGAAAGAGGTAATATCGCCAATTATTGGAAAAACTCTGGTGCTTACGCTTGACAGACATATTCAGGCGCTTTGTGAAAAAGCTCTTGGAGAGAGGATTGGCTCTGTTGTTGTTATGAAACCTTCAACTGGTGAGATCCTGGCAATGGTTTCATATCCCTGGTATGATTCGAATAAATTTTATGGCAATACGACATTCCAATATTTTAACTCTCTTTCTCTTGATTCAAGATTCCCTTTTTTAAATAGAAATATTCAATCTGTATATGCGCCAGGTTCTGTTTTTAAAATTATCATGACTGCGGCGTTACTTGAGGAAGAATTGTTTTCACCAAGAGAAAGAATTGAATGTAAAGGTAGTGTCAGACTTGGCGATAGGGTTTTTAATTGCCACAAGAAGACTGGACATGGTTATGTTGATCTTGCAGATGCTCTTGCGGAATCATGCGATGTTTATTACTGGATAGTTGGACGGGAGTATCTTGGTATTGACAGAATAGCAGAATATTCAAGGCGATTTGGATTAGGTCAAAGGACAGGTATTGATATTCCCGGAGAAGTGCGTGGACTTGTACCAACTCCGGAATGGAAGAATTCATCCTATAATGTTCCGTGGGTCGGAGGAGATACATTTAATATCTCTATTGGACAGGGATATCTTGAAACAACACCTTTGCAAATCGCAAATGCAATATCAATGGTTGTCAACGAAGGCGTAAATTATGTTCCACGATTGATAAAAGAAGTAAGAGATCCTGTATCCGGTAAAATCATTGAATCAATTGAACCCAAAGTACTCAATAAAACAGTTATCAGAAAAGAGACATTCCAAAAAGTAAAAGAACTTATGAAAGGGGTAGTTACTAAAGGAACCGCAAAGGTTGTCGTTACTACTAAAGCTACGCAAGTTGCGGGAAAAACAGGAACAAGCGAAGTTGGATTGGTCGACAGGTGGACATCCTGGTTTGGTGCATATGCTCCATATATAACAGATGATCCGGATGAACAGGTAGTTGTAGTTGTAATGGTTGAAGCAACAAATGAATGGGAGTGGTGGGCTCCAAAAGCAACTAATGTAATTTTACAGGGAATATTTGCAAATCAAACTTATGAAGAAGCAGCCGAAGCTCTTAATATCTGGTATCTTAAAAAACCCAGAGATATAATAAGGGAGAGGGCAGAGTGAATTTAAAAACAAATCTGAACTTTGATTTTTTAATTCTGATAAGCGTTATTCTTCTTGTTTTTACTGGTATTTGTTTTATATATTCCAGCAACATTAATTCAGATGGAACTATTGTCTCCAATGAATTTATCAAGCAGATTGTCTGGGCTTTAATAGGTCTGGCCCTGATGATAATGATAATTGTTCTGCTTGATTATAAAATACTTGAAAACTTTACAGTTTATATATATCTGGCATCTGTTTTTCTTCTTATTATTACTCTGTTTTTCGGGAACGTAATAAATGGTTCAAGAAGATGGCTGGGAATAATGGACTTCGGAATTCAGCCTTCGGAATTTGTAAAAATTACTACAATAATAATGCTTGGGGCTTTTTATGCAAGAAAATCCCATGAAATGGCAAAGATAGCAACCTTATTTAAAGGGTTTTTAATTGTTTTGCTTCCTGTTGCACTAATACTCCTTCAACCTGACATGGGAACTGCGCTGGTTTATTTTCCAATTTTTCTGGTTATGAGTTTTACTGCAGGCGCTAAAGTAAAACATGTTATGTATATTGCTTTGACAGGATTACTTTCAATAATTCTAATAATAGTACCTGTGTGGTTTAAGCATATTTATAAGGGAAATGAAGCTGTTATTAATTTTTTTATTGATCCAAAATTTTATAACACTATTTTTATTTCTGCTTTTGCAATTATGGCTATATCGCTTCTTGGATATTTTTTTACAAAAAAGAAATACTACTATTACTATTATTTTACATATTACTCATCGATTCTTTTGATTTCAACTACAGCAGCAATTATTGCAAGAAGTGTTTTAAAGAGTTACCAGGTTATGAGACTGGTTATATTTTTTAATCCTGATATAGATCCAAAAGGAGCAGGGTGGCATTTTATACAATCTATAACAGCTGTAGGGTCAGGCGGTATTTTTGGAAAAGGTTTTTTAAATGGGACACAAAGCCATCTCAGATATTTACCGCAGCAGTCAACAGATTTTATTTTTTCAATAATTGCTGAAGAGCTTGGGTTCCTGGGATGCCTGTTGGTTTTTATTCTCTTCTTTACAGTTATTGTACGCGGTTTTATGATCTCCATAGCTGCAAAAGATCTGTTTGGAACAAATTTAGCAAGCGGAATTTCAGCAATGATCCTTTTTCATTTTGTGGTCAATATTGGAATGACTATCGGAATAATGCCTATAACAGGAATACCTCTTTTTTTCCTCTCTTATGGGGGGTCATCTTTATGGACTGCCATGATAGGAACTGCATTGCTCATTAATATTTACTATAGACGTTACAGGTTTTTGATAAATGCATGATCTCATAGAAAGTGATATCAGAAACATACTAATGCGGGTTGAGAATCCCGGCCGCTATACAGGCGGGGAATATGGAAGCCATAACAAAAAGCACGAGCAAGCTACTCTCAAGATGGCTATATCATATCCTGATATGTATGATATTGGAATGGCAAATAACGCTATAAAAATACTCTATAATCTCTTTAATAGTGTTGATAATGTAGTGTGCGACAGGGTTTTTGCTCCTGCTCTGGACTTTGAAAAAATATTAAAAGAATCATCATTGCCATTATTTACTCTTGAAAACAATATTCCTCTCTGTGATCTTGATATTCTTGGATTTACTTTTGGCTATGAACTTACTGCAACGAATTTGTTAAATATTTTATCTCTTGGCAAAATTCCACTCTATAATTCAGAAAGGGATAAAAATCATCCTATAGTTATTGCCGGCGGACCAGGTATTACGAATCCTGTTCCGTATGGAGATTTTATAGACCTATTTTTTATGGGAGAAGCTGAAGAGGAATTTCAAAAACTTCTTGGTAAAGCAGTTGAATTAAAAAAAGCAGGAGCAGGAAGAGATGATATATTTTTGCTGATGGCAAAAGACGAAAATATATGGCACAAGGGGAAAAAAGAAAAAGTTCACAAGGCTGTGTATAAGAAATTTCCTGATGAATATGCAAGAAGAACATATAACCTTGTCCCTTCTGTAAAACCTGTACAGGATAATGGTGTAGTTGAAATAATGAGAGGCTGTCCAAATGGGTGCAGATTTTGTCATGCAGGTTTTTACTATAGGCCAAAAAGAGAAAAAGATTATAAAATAATTGACAAAGAAATCGAAGAACTGGTTTTTGAATGCGGCTATAGGGAGATAACTTTATCATCTTTATCTTCAGGAGATTATTCATCATTAAGTGATACTATTAAAAAACTGAATAAAAAATATTCAGGAGTTGGAGTTTCCTTTTCGCTCCCTTCGCTGAAAATCAGTTCATTTACCATATCTCTGTTGTCAGAGATAGGTGAGGTAAGAAAGAGCGGACTTACTTTTGCTGTTGAAACACCTGATCCTTCCTCTCAAAGAGGACTTAATAAAGAGATTGATATTGATCAAACTATTGCAATCATTAAAGAGGCAAGGCAACTAGGCTGGAAAAATGCAAAATTTTATTTTATGATCGGGCTTCCAGATGTTTTCAAAGATTCCAATGATTCCAATGATGAAGAGTTATATTATGAAGAAAGCGATAATATAATTAATTTTCTTTTTAAAATTCAGGGTGCTACAGGAATAGATATAAATGTAAATATAGGAACATTTGTTCCTAAACCTCATACTCCCTATCAATGGGCAGCGCAGATGAAAGAAGATGCTGCAATGAAGCAGATACATTATATAAAAAACAGATTAAAAGGGAAAAATATAAAAGTAGGTTATCATTCTCCCATGATGTCATTTATCGAAGGGATATTTTCCCGTGGAGATGAAAGAACAGGGAAGCTGCTTTTTGATGCATGGCAGGCAGGAGCTAAATTTGATGCTTGGGAAGATTATTTTGATATTGCATTATGGAAAAAAGTCATAGGATCTCAGAGTTGGAATGTAGAAGAAGAGACATCGAGAAAAAGAGATACAACAGAAAAATTTCCATGGTCCGGAATATCAATGGGAATATCTGAAAAGTACCTTCTTGATGAATATAGCAATTCATTTAATTCAAAGCTCACATCAAAATGTGAAACAACATGTACGCATAATTGCGGAGTATGCAGGAATAGCAATAGAATCGTAAACTCTGAAATCAAAGAGAAAACAGCAGAAGAGGATGTTGTTTATAAACTTGGGGCAGGCGAGGAAAGATATCGGGTAATATTTAGTTTTTTCAAAAAAGGAAAACAGATATACCTTGGTCATCTGGATGTTATGAGACTTTTTGAAAAAGCTTTTCAGAGAAGCAGGCTTGGTGTGAGATTTACAGAAGGCTTTAATCCAAAACCCAGACTTGAATTTGCAAATCCATTAACTCTTGGAATAGAATCCGAAGGGGAAATTGCATCAATAGAAACTTACATGGAATATGGCAAAGATGAGTTTATAACAAAGTTAAATAATGCGCTGCCTGATGGAATTAAAATAATTGATCTTTTCTCCCATAAAATTATTACAGGAGATAAAAAAACATCTTTGATGTCTCTTTACAGCGGAAGTGTATATAGAATTTATTTCCTTAAAGATAAGAATTATTTAAAATTATTGGAAGAGTATATATATAAAAATTCTCTTGAAGGGTTTGTAAAACTTGAAGAATTGGAAAATTGCGCTATATCTGCTAACGGCTTGGGGACTGATTATTTTGGTTTAAGATTATGGATTAGTGTAAAACCCGGAAGCAAAAGTCTTTTTAAAATATTAAAGGAAGCTTTTAATTCAGATAACCCTCTTGCTGAAGTTATTGTAATAAGGGAAGAAGTTTTTGCCGGAGAGAATTTAAATAATTATCTTTCATTTTTTAGAAAAAATTAGTTCAGTAAAATATTTCAGGAAAGTTTAGCTTCTTCCCAAAGTTTATCCATAATTTCCAGATTTTCATGTTTCATGGGAAGTCCTTTTTCTTCCATCCCTTTTTCAACTTTTTTAAACCTGCTTAAAAACTTTTCATTTGTTCCATGAAGAGCTATGGATGGGTCTATTTTAAGAAATCTTGCCACATTGATAACTGAGAAAAGGATATCTCCAAGTTCTTCTTCTATTTTCTCTTTGTTTTCTGAGGCAATTTCATATTCAAGCTCATTTACTTCTTCTTTGACTTTTTTAAGTACATCTTCAACTCTGCTCCAGTCAAAACCAGCTTTGGCAGCTTTTTTTTGAAACCTGTAAGCTCTTTCAAGCGGTGGAATAATTTTTGAGATCCCATCAAGTCTTGATTTTGTTTCTTCGCTATCAATTTCATTGTTGCGGCTAACTTCAGCTTTTTTCATAAGCTCCCAATTTTTTAAACCTTCATCAGGAGTTTTTGCAATAGTATTGGAAAATACATGAGGATGTCTTCTTACAAGTTTTTCAGATACCCTATCTATTACTTCTTTAAAAGTAAAAGCATTTTCTTCTTCTTTTATCCTGCTGATCATGCTTATAACAATGAGAATATCTCCAAGTTCTTCTGCTGTATGGAAGTCATCATTTTCAGTTATAGCTTCAATACATTCATATACTTCTTCAAGCAAATTTGTTCTTACAGAGTTTGCTGTCTGCTCTCTGTCCCATGGACAACCATCTTTGCTTCTCAACTTAATTATGATGTTATAAAAATTATTAAAGGATTCCATTAGATCGTTCATTTTTTCAATTTCTCCGTGTACTTCGTATATCTTTTTTGGTTTTTCTTGTCTTTTGTTTACCTACACCCTGCAGTAAAAAAATAGATGGTTTTTTATGAATAGCTACAGTTGTCTTTTTCCACTCTGCAATGGTTTTTGTATGTATATATGCGTCAGGCATTGTTATGTTAGCAGCAATACACAAAAGAGTATGAGGAGCACAACTTGCCAATAAATCATTCAGCAATGCATGATTACGATATGGTGTTTCAATAAAAATCTGAGTTTGCTGTCCAACAATAGAGTGTTTTTCCAATTGCCGTATGCATTGCTCTCTTTCATTAGATTTTACAGGCAAATAGCCAGCAAAAGCAAATGATTGCCCATTAAGCCCTGATGCCATTAAGGCTAATAGTATTGATGATGGTCCCACCAGAGGTATGACCTCAATATGCCGGCGATGTGCCAGGGCAATCAGGTTAGCTCCAGGATCAGCTACAGCAGGTGCTCCAGCTTCGCTTAAAAGTCCCATATCATTCCCTTCCATAATGGGTTTTAAAAGAGCAGGAAGATCAGTTTCCAATGAATGTTCATTCAATTCAGATAAAACAAGTTCTTCTATAGGTGTTTTAATACCTGCTTTGTTTAAATAGCGCCGTGCTGTGCGTAATTCTTCCACTATAAAGAATTTCAGTGTATGCAGGATATCCAATGTTCCTTGCGGAATAACAGATTCTATTTTCCCATTGCCTAAAGGGGTGGGTATTAAAAATAATTTTCCAGTATGCATATTAAAAAATATTTACAAAGGAGGGGTGATGCTGTCAAGCACCTCAGGTATTTTTCTTATCTATCGCAGCCCATTCGTTTATAGCTTAGCAGTGTCCTCGATGGACACTGCACACCTACGGCGCAAGGAAAATCGCGCGTAGGTGTCCATGCCGCACTCATGGATAAGTGAAGCTGTCTATGTACCCCGTAGGTTTTATTCATCATTCTCTTGTGAAGTGGAATCCATTGCTTGATAAGTTTATTCGGGGTAATCCCATAGCTTAGACCAAAAGTTTAATTTTGTTTCCATAGTTTATATGGGACGCGACGTCCGTGTCGCGTTTTCTTCGGCATCGCTTTGGCGTATATAAATTGGCCCTGAATCTTCGCTATCTATTATCCCTTTGCTATATAAATCTGCCCCTATTTCAAGACATATACTAACTTTACTATCTTTTGAACAGGGATCGAGAAAAATATTTTTTTCAGCTATATCTTTATTAGACAACAGGTCGTTATATAATTTGCTGCTATATGGACCTGTAAGTAATATTTTCTGATATTTATTTGATAATTCAACTATTTCTTTATATTCTGCATCAAGATAATCGGTTTTTCTGATCCCTTTTTCATATATTGCAGAGTAATATCTCCCTCTTTTTGCATCGATTACAGGGATAACAGCTCCATCAAAAAAAGATAAGTTAAATGCAAGAAAATCCAATGTAGGTACTGAGACAAAAGGGAGTGAAAGGGCAAAAGCGATCCCTTTTGCTGTTGCCATCCCTATTCTAAGACCTGTAAAAGAACCAGGCCCTTTTGAGCATACAACAAGATCTATATTTTCTTTTTTTATGCAGGCAGCCTGAAATAAAGTTTCTGCAAGTGGTAAAAGCTTTTCAGAATGTTTTAATGACTCATTTAAAGTGATTGTATATAACTGTTTATCTGTTTTTAATGCAATTCCAAGATTTTCTGTACTGGTATCAAATGCTATTATATTCATAAATCAATACTAATCTAAGTTGTTGTGTCCTGCAACAAGGATAGCTGCAAAACAAGCTATTGTAGATTGAGTCCGCATATTATAATTTTTCTGCTTCCATTTTTTTCTATTTCTATGTTGATTTTGATCGTATTATCAGGAAAATAATCTGCAATTTTCTCTGCCCATTCTATAACTGATATTCCATTGGAGAACAATATATCCCTGCCTCCGGCAAGCTCAAATTCATTCACATCATTTAACCTGTATAGATCCATATGGAAAAATGGGATATTGCCCTCATATTCACAGATAAGAGTAAAAGTTGGACTTGTAATAGAATTAGAAATTCCAAGCCCTTCTGCAATTCCTTTTGTGAAAACTGTTTTCCCGCTACCCAAAGGTCCCGAGAGCGCTATTATAGAGCCAGGAATAAGCTTTAAAGCAAGTTTTTTTCCTGCATCAAAAGTATCTTTGTCAGAGTATGATAAAATTGTTATCAGATGAATTTTCCTTCGGATTGAATTTTCAAGATCTCTTCTTTAAGCATTTTTGTGGCATTTAGCATAGGATAATTGATATGTCCTATAATTTTTACATTGGTTTTTGTTTCTCCAAGAGCTGTTTTTTCAATTGCAATCTCAATTGGAATTTTCTCTTGTTTTGAATCTTTTCCATATTCAAATACAGCATCAGCCAGATATTCACTTCTATAATATAAAAAAGAATCTTTTTCTTTTTTTCTGATATTTTCTATGCAATTTAGTTTCATATATTTTTATCGTATTTTACCAAGAATATAATTATCTATCAACAATTTTAATATCTTATCACAAAGTTGGACTTTAATAATCAAGAATACTTGTTTTCTCTCCAATGCCGTAAATATAAGCATTTATTGAGTTCATATTTTTTTTGGACATTTTTGTAAACTGGATATGCATAGTTGCAGTTCCTGGAGCTACTTTCCTAAGATTTACTATCTTACCCAATATCGAAACAGTTTGCCTTCGCTCAATATCTATATCTACCCTTAATAATTCACCTTTATTTAGATAATTTTGCGCTTTTATGCTGCAGCCTCCAGCAGATATTTCAATAACACTTCCTAGTCGCCCTTTAATCTTGTCATCAATAACTGCTTTCCTGACTACATCTTTTCCTTCTGGAAGTGTTACAACATTTATTCTAAAGAAATAGCATGATTTACCAAGTTCTTTCCTGGGGAAATTACGTTGCTTTGAAGCCTGTATGCTGTTTGAATGCTGCAGCATTATACAGGAAGTTCCCTTTACTGTTGAGTACCCTGCAATTTTTGAATCATAAAAAAAACCTTTATCCCCTTTTTCCTGAACAGATACTTTTACAGGTTCCCATTTATTAAGCCTTAGCATACTCCCATCTTGTTTCACTGGAATATTTGCACATAAATACTCTTTTAAATTAGTAATAATATGAGAACTATATTTTTCTCCGGAAGAGGTTGTAATTGTTATAAGTTTTCCAACTGGAAGCTGGCGTGATGTTGAGATTTTTTTATCTGATACACTGTTCTTATCAATTTTTTGTTTAATATTAAAAAGCAGCATTTTGAAATTTTCTTTAACTTCTGAAGAATATGCTCCGCTGTCATAATCCTGTATAGCTTTTTTCATTGAAATATTAAAAATTTTACTGGAGCTTAAAAATAGTCCCGGAGAAGCAACCTTATATTTTTCAGCAATATCTTCAAGTATTTTTATCTGAGAAGAGGATAATCCTATTTGTTTAGCAGTTTTTCTGAATTTCCTTTTGCTTATCTTGACCCCTGAAGGGCCTGATTGTATTCCGCTTCCAGATTTCGTTGTATACCCGCCTGTTGCATTTCTTCTTCCACTACTGGTTATTAAATTGCCTATTATCAGAGCTAAAACAAAAACAGTTACAACTCCTATCATTATATATGTTGTTCTGGCATCAGCTGTTGGGATGAATGTTGATTGAAGGAGTAATTGACTTATCATTTATTTCTCCTGTTGTTTTTCAGATAACATTATATTAAAAAACTGTTCAATAATTGGTGATAATTCATATTCCAGAATATCACCTATAAGAACAGAATCTCCTCTTTTTAAAGCTTCTCCAAGATCATTTAAAAGTTTGTTATATTTACTTATTTCTTCGGGCTCAATTTTACCTAATCCCATATTATAATAACTTAAAAGTCTGGACAGTTTTTTTGCAAAATCAACGAATTTTATTATTTTTTCAAAAGCTTCACTTTGTTTTCCGGTTTGCAGAAGCACAGATATGATTTCAATTTCAGGAAGAAATGCATCAAAGTATTTCTTTTCTTTTTCGATCTCTGTTTCAGGATTTACTATTTCCCTTTTTCTCTCACCAATTACAAAGAATATATTTTCTGTAAAAAATTTCAGATTTTCATAATCAGACTCTGCGAGTTCCTTTTTGGATGCAACTGTTTCTATAAAACCCTGATTTTCCGATTTATAGATTTTATCAATAACTTCTTCCATATCTGGTTTTATTCTTTCATAAGTTTTGAGAAATTTTAAAATATCATCTTTATTATTGCTGTTTAATAATGAAATAAGATCTTCAAAATATTTTTGAATTATCAGAAGCTGATTATATTTATATTCTCTTATTGTAAGAGTAAAAACTTCTATTTTATTAATGGAATCAATGCTTAATTCGCTAAGCAGAATTTTGTCATCATAATTATATTCTTTTTCATCAATCTTTATTGATTTAATTATAATATAATTTTTTTTCAGCCATAAGCTAATTGATTCAATAATTTCATAACTATTTTTCTCTTTTTCAAGAGTATAATCAATAATATTTCCGTCAATACTGATATTCACATATTTCTCCCAATCGGAAAGAATCTACTTAGATTGTCGGAATTTTATAGGTTATCTGGAGTTATTATTGGAATTAAGATTTTGCAATGATGAAGATGTTTTTTCTAATTCCTGTAAAGCCCCTTCCATTGCGCCATACTTTTTTCTGAGATCTTGTTCAATTCTTGCAAGTTTTTTATTGTAATTAGTTATATCTGTATCGGTTTTGCTTATATCGCGGTCTATTGTACTGATTTTTAAAGATATTATTCCGCCTGTTTCATTAAAAGCCCTAAGATAGTTGTCTATTTCAAATGCTGCACCTGAATCAATAACCATATCTGAATCTCTGTCAAAACCAAACAAGTTTTTAATGGATGAAGCATTTTTTTCTATTTCTGCATCAAGTTTTTTTTCATCGATTTCAAGGTATCCTCTGAGTCTTGAAATACCAGCCCCACCTGCTGTGCTACTATTGGTTGAAATGCCTATTTGCGCAAAAAGAGTAAGGAAATTATCCTCATTCCATCTGTAAGGAGCGCTCATAATTCGCATGAGGCGATCGCGCATCTGAGTAATTGACATTTCAGCTTGCAATGTTCCCATTCTTTCAATTGCTGCTTTACGCTCTTCTTCGCTGAAATATGTGATTTCATTTATTATATCTTCATTATTGCGTGATAGAATATTGAGTTCTGCAATAAGATCATTGTAATTTCCCACAAACGCAATTATGTTCTCTTTTATTGTTTCCAGATCAGGCTCAACTTTGATCTCAATATTTTTTGATCCCGGAGATCTAAGATTTAAAGTAACTCCTGGTATAAGATCATCAATAATATTTGACGATCTTCTCACTCTTATCCCATCTATTTCTACTACTGCATCTGATGCTTTGGATGAAGGATTTGCTGGAACAATATCTCCCCGTTCTTCAGGGTTATATATCCTTATATTTGATATTGTTATTTCTTTAAATGAATTTCTGTTTCTAATATTGATTGAAGAAAGAGGATTTGCAATTTGATTTAAAGGAATTTGTATTTTCTGAATTCCTTCGCTATCCTGTATATCGCCAAGCCTTTCTGTTTTATTCCCTGCGCCAAGAAAAACAACAGACATATCTGTAATTTTCTGTGGCAGAGGAGGAGGTTCCCACGCAGAAACAGGTACACCAAACGGGTTATTCTGAATTATAATATTCTCATAAGCTACCTTTCCTGGTTCAGGGAGGGTAGGGCCTGCAGGGGCAGATTGCACTGGCGCAGTTGTTTCCTCAAGATTTTTTACTGCTATATTAAACTCAAGGATCATATTATCAGAATTACCTGCACTTGTTGCAATCTGTGGATTTATATCAATTTTTAGTTCTTTTCCGGTTTTTACTGTTAGTGAATTTTCATTTATAGTATATGTTTCTCTATTTATAGGGGTTGTCCATTCTTTTATATTTTCATTTGAAATATTTATTGTTCTGCTTGAGGATTGACTTCTGGTCATTATCCCTGTTTTAATGGCAAAATCAGAAGATTTCCCTTCAAATGATAGTTTATTGTTGCTTCCTGTTAATTTTGATTCAATAACAAAATAGATATTATCTTTATCATAGTTTATAATCGCAGCTCTTAAATCATCTTTGCTATTTCTGTTTATTGTATCTGCGAAATCCCTGATAGAACCTCCCCTATAATTAAAAGAAATTTTCTTTTCTCCTATAAGAAAGGTGTAATTTCCTGCATCGACCTGTTCATTTTTGGAAATTGGTTTTGAACTGAACCTGTCTGCAGATGCAACTTCAATAACTTTTATGCTTTTATTTTCTACAGAAGCTCCTCTTATTGCTGTTGCTGTAAGTACAGAGTCATCGGAAGATATTGCTCTTTTATCATCAAAAGGGTTTTGAAAACTATAGAGTTTTCTTGATGAATCTCTTACAAGCGTTATTTTTCTGTTAAGGATTTGCCATACTTGTTTCTGTTTTTTACTAAGCTTATTTTTATCTTCAAGACGCTCAAGGGGAATACGCTCGAGTTTCATGAGGTTTTCAATGATTTTATCAGAGTTAACTTTACTTGTTACGCCGGGAATTGTTATATCAGACATTTAGGGTCCAGTTTTCCCCCAATTTTAAATCTTTTCGTCTACTAATAAGCCAATCTGCTCTTTTAAACGTGCTTGCAGCCTCTGTAAGGATTCAGGAGGTATTTCTTTAATCACTTTATCGGTGGATTTATCTACCACTTTAACTATTACCTCATGTGTTTCCCTGTTTATTGAGTATCTCAGATCTCTGTTAAGGAGCGAGGCATCTTTCAATACTTTGCGAATATAATTATCTATCTCTTTCTTTAAAAAAGCGCTCTGCTTCTGTTGTTGCTGTAGTATTTTTTCAGCTTGAGCAACTTCTCTTATTACATCAGTCTGTCCCGGCTGTATTAAGTGTATTGTACTCTGCTGGTTTATTCTTCCCTGAATCCCCAGTTCCATACTCTTACCTCTTTTTAAAATCTTAAAAAATGGGAGAGAGGCGCGATCTCTCCCTTATTAATTCATAGTATTAAGAAGATGACGTCCAGATATCTTCTTAAAAAATAAAAAATAACACGTGTTATTTTACTTCAATGGGGTTATAACAATTGAAGTACAGATTCTGCTTTTGTGTTTGCCTGAGCAAGCATTGCTGTTCCTGCCTGGTTAAGTATCATATTCTTTACGTACTGAACCATTTCGCTTGCCATATCAACATCACGAATCCTTGATTCTGCAGACTGTAGATTTTCAGCAGCAATTGCAACACCTTTAGAAGCCATTTCGAACCGGTTTTGGTATGCACCAAGATCAGCTCTTTGCTTGTTAACAACTTTCATGGCATTATCAACAATTCCTATTGTCATATTTGCTGACTGAGGACTGGAAATAGAAACCATTCCATTAGGACTTTGCTCATTTATAAGACCAAGAGCTTTTGCTGTCATTGTCCCTATGAAAATTGTCTCAGCCTGGTCCATATTAGCGCCTACATGAAGTGTCATTACTCTTCCTACTGCGCTGTCTCTTGCAAAAGACCCTGTAAGAATGTTCATACCATTAAACTGAGCATGTGATGCTATTCTGTTAACTTCATCAACAAGCTGTGAAACTTCGACCTGGATTTGCATTCTGTCTTCATCGGAATAAATTCCGTTTGCAGACTGTATAGAAAGTTCCCTTATTCTGTGAAGAATATCCTGGGTTTCCTGAAGATAGCCTTCGGTTGCCTGTATGAAAGAAACTCCATTTTGGATATTTCTTTCTGCTTGGTTTAGGCCCCTTATCTGGCTTCTCATTTTTTCTGATACAGCAAGTCCTGAAGCATCGTCACCGGCTCTATTGATTCTTAATCCTGAGCTGAGTTTTTCGATGTTTTTTTCTAAATCGCCACCTGAAATTCCCAACTGTCTATTAGCATACAAAGCGCTCATGTTGTGATTAATAATCATAAGCCCTCCTTGAAATATTAAATAAAAGGCATCCCTTGCCTTTATCGAAAATAACCTTTTTTAAGGCATATATTTTAAGAAGTACACGCGCCACTTCTTATTTACCTTTAAAAGGAACATCTCCCCCCATTTAAGAGGTGTTTCCAGGTTATTTCCTATATTTTAGGAGGTTATTTCAAAGAACAGTAAGGGCAGTCTGAAAACTGCCCTTAAATATATACTTTAAGTATATATAATAATACTTTAACCCAATAATTGCAATACTGTTTGTGCCTTTGTATTAGCCTGTGCAAGCATTGCTGCTCCTGCCTGAATCAGTATCTGGTTTTTCACATATTCAACAACTTCTTTAGCCATATCAACATCTCTGATCCTTGATTCTGATGCCTGGAGGTTTTCAGCTCCAACATCAAGACCTTTTACAGTGTGCTCAAGCCTGTTTTGATATGCGCCTAAGTCTGCTCTTTGTTTGTTGACTTTTTTCATTGCTTCATCAATAAGTCCTATTGATAAATTTGCTTTGTCAGCAGTTGAAATGGTTAAAATGCTATCATCGCTGAAATTTCTGACTCCAAGACCTTTTGCTGTCATTGTTCCTATATAAACTCTCTTTCTCTGATCCATATTAGCGCCAATATGGAGCCACATTGAACCTGTTACCATATTTTGGCCAGAATCTCTTGCAAATCTTCCTGTAAGCATGTTCATACCATTGAATTGAGCATGAGAAGCAATCCTGTCTACTTCATCAATAAGCTGTGAAACTTCAACCTGGATCTGCATTCTGTCTTCTTCAGTATAAATACCGTTTGAAGCCTGTATTGCAAGCTCTCTAAGTCTATGAAGAATATCCTGTGCTTCCTGCAAATATCCTTCGCTTGTCTGAATAAATGAAATTCCATCAGATGCATTTCTTGAAGCCTGATTAAGGCCTCTTATCTGGCTTCTCATTTTTTCAGATACTGCAAGACCAGAAGCATCATCACCTGCTTTTGTTATTCTCAGACCAGATGAAAGTTTTTCGATATTTGATGTTACATCTCTGTCGGTAACACCGAGCTGCCTTTGTGCAAACATTGCACTAATGTTGTGGTTAATTATCATATTTCCTCCATGATTATAGATCAGGCATCCTTGCCTGATTTTTTTAAAAAAATGTTAAAGTCCCTAAATAATTACCGATAATAATAATGATATAGGGGAACTCTGCTCTCTTGGAGAACCCATTTTTCTACTTTTGTAATCGACAGAAGTTTCTATAATCTTTACTCTTTTTAAGAAAAAAATTTAAAATTTAAATGATTTACTGTTATTTCAAGGCAATACTGCCAAATTAGAGGTTAAAAGCTGTGTTTGATTTATCCCCGAAGGCTTAAGACATCAAGCGATTCCCTCAACGAAGTGAGGACAAGCGAGTATAGCTCAGTCGCAGGGTAATATAAGTAATTTTATTTAAATTTCTTTTGCTATTATTTCCAGATATTTTTTAGCTATTTCATCGTTTTCATCATATTCCAGAGATGCAAGAAAAAATGATTGTGCTTTTTTGATATCTCCGCTTTTATAATGAAGGATCCCAAGATTGGAAATGATTTTTACATTCTCAGGCTCGATTTTAAGGGCTTGCAGAAGGTATTTTTCTGCTTCTTTTTGATTCCCTGTTTCAATGCTGCATATTGCTATTTCATTCAGTACATCAACAGATTTTTCTCCAAGCTCAAGTACTTTTAAAAATGCATCATATGCTTCTTTATATTTTCCTATTCTTCTATATCCCCAGCCAAGGATAAACCACGCATTCCATATATCCGGCGAATTTTTAATAAATTCAGATATGATTTTTATCCCTTCTTCTTCCTGGCAAAGCTGGATCATGTCATATGCCTGCTTGAATTTTGAATCAAGCATATTGTTAGATTCAATTTCTTTTAAAATATTTGAAACAGTTTTTCTTTTTTCAATATCTTCGTTCGGATCTCCAAGTTCCAGATAAATAGAAAAATGTTCTTTTGCTTTTTCAAAATTATGTCTGTTAAAATAAAATTTTCCTGCATAGTAGTGGGTGTTTTCTGATGAATCAATGGTGAGCGCTTTTTTATACAGATCAAAAGCTTTATCAAAAAATTTATTGCTTTCAGCGCTATCATTCTCAGATAACAGAGATGCTTTATGTTCATATAAAAGCGCCATGTTTATAATATTTATTGTGTTATCAGGTTCAAGTCCTTCTACTGCAAGAAAAATCTCT
>WRCW01000011.1 GCA_009783755.1 Spirochaetaceae bacterium | reverse complement strand
TTTAGAAAGAGATATAAGGAACATATTAAGGCTAAACAATTAGCTCCTCAACATGGTTCAAAAAACAAAAAGAGTGATGACGAAACCAGTAGTAAAAAAAGGGAAAAATTGCCATGACAATAATTCGTTTTAGGAACTGTAAAAAGTAAAAGAGGTTTATGAGGAAGAAGTAGAGAAGGTGGGGGTGAATTATGAGAAAAATAATTAAGGATACTTCTGAATTAGATGGATTAAAATATGGGTTTGATTTGGCTGCTGCAATAAGTAATACAACAGAGGAAGACCTTTATAATGGGCTTAAATCTACAGGATTAACGCCTATAAAGCCATTTAATCAAGTTTATATTATTAATCCAGAAATACAAATACCAAAAACAATTTATAATGTAGTACCAAATCCCGGTAATAATGATTGGGAATGTGATAACAAGTCAGGTCAGTTAGAGGATGCCAATATATTAGTAGGTACTTTATATGTAGGAACTGCGAGTGGTACTGGTGAAAAGTATTCTTTTATTTTTATTAGGGCTAGTGATTCAAAGGTTAAAGGTAAAGGACTTTCGCAAGTGCAGCCTTTTCAATTTGCAGGGTTTGTTTATTATAGTGATGAGTTATTAAAAAGAGATAAATGTTTAGCCAGATTAGATTTTAAGGATAGTGAGTTACAAAAAGTTGTTTCTGATTTTGAATTTAATCGTAGGGATGTTGAAAAACTAAAAAGTGTATTAAAGCTTAAAGAAGAATCGTACAAACATGCTTTAGATTTTGGTAAAAAAATTAGAGGATATTTGTCAGATGATACTCTAAAAGGTAAAATAGATGATGGGAATAGGCAGGGAAGAAGATAAATCATTAGAAGATATGATAATTGAAGGGGAGTTAAATATTAAAGAATTATCCTATAGTGAGAAAATGGATGAGTTGTTAGGTATTATTTTACAGAGAATGAATTTAACAAGGAAAGGTAAAAGGTATGGATAACATACAGTGGGATTCCAGTATATTTGAAAAGGGATTTAAAGATACTTATGGGCATTTAGCAATAGAAGAACAAAAAAAGATTGCTGATGAATTTAATGCTGCATGGAGAAATGTTTCTGATAATTTGACTAAAGAATTAGAAGGGATTGAGTATGAGCTTGAGCAAGAAGATAGGTACAATTCAAACACCAAAAAGAGTAATGATAGAACCAATAAGGAAAAAAATAATAAGGATTGTAGATATGATGGGTAGTATTGAAAGAAGTTTTAGAGAATCTCATAAACATTTATCAGAAGAAGAACAGCAAGCAATATTAGATAGACATGCACAACAATGGAAAACTGTATGTGAGGCTTGGGCAGCAGATGAAGATGAGAAAACAGAAAAAGTAGAAGCCAAAGAACCTGTTCCTACTCATGGTTCAAAAACTATAAATAATATCGCAGAACTTATTGCTTCCTTTTCACAAAGTATAGGTTTAGATGGTCAACAGCAAGATGTTGATTCAACAGCGCATGGGATATATGTAGTATATGATTTATCTTGTCCATTGATTTTGGGTGATACGGATAATGAGATAAATTCTAATGTCCGTATTACTTTAAATAAGAAAAGTGATATAGGGGAATGTATTTTTGATGTATATGTAGAAAGTGTAGGGCTTGCATTATTTGATTCAATGAGTTTGCTCAATGAAAATAATCAGAGTGTTGTTGTTAATGCTCCAGATGAGATTATCCAATATGTAGGTATGGCAAAAGAAAGATTAAATTGGTTTATTGCTGATGTAGAAAGTGATAATAGTATTAAGTCTATTAAGAGTATAAAGTCAGATATTTATGATTTTATTGATAATGCAGTTAAGATCCTTGATGATTGGCTTACGGGAAATATTAAAAAGGAAAAAGCTATTGCCGGTTTAGAGGAATTGAGTTTTAGTAGTTCAGATATTGAGTGCTTGCTTGATGTTGCTTCTAAATCGCTAGTTAATAAAAATACTTTACTTTGGGATGATATTGAATTGTATATAAAGAATAAAAAGCCAGAGTTATTTAGTTTTAAGAAAATAAAGTCAGGAGTGTTTACAGATAATCCAATAGCAAAGATATTAGAAAGTTTAAAGACTAAAAACTCCACTAGGGGGCACTTTAATAAGGCAAGTGAGGATGATCTCTTTAGAAGAGCAGATAGAACTATACAGAACATGGGAGTTTCATGGTGGAAGAAAAGCAGTGGACTTCCTGTTAATGTATGGCTAGATGATGAAATGACTTATGTGAGAGGCGGTTATGGTAAGAGGATTAAGTTTCAGAGGAACACTGAAGATCGACCGAATACTAGGACTTTTTCCATAATGACTATATCAGATAATCCAAAGGTAATTAGAAAGCATGAACTTTCAGACAAGGAAATTCTACAATTGAAAGAATTTGTAGTTAAGAATAAAGATGCGCTCGAAAAGCTGTCTGATGTGGAGATAGGTTTTCTTGACTTTTTAGAGATGATAAAGCGGTAAACTACTTAGTGAGTATAAAGTAGTTTCTCTAATAATATCCTTGATAATTGGCTTGCAGGAAATATTAAAGAAGCAGAAGCTATTACTAGTTTAGAAGGGTTGGGTTTTAGTAGTTCATATATTGTAGCTAAAATAAGTAGGAGAAATTGCCATGAAAATATTTTAACTTTAGGGAATGTAAAAAGTAAAAGAGGTTTATGTGTTTGGAGTACACTACTAATGGATGTGCTTTAAGATGAGGTAGGTTATGAAAAAAATTATTAAAGATATTTCAGAGCTTGATAATGTAAAGTTTGGTTTTGATTTAAAAAAATCAATGGCTACTTTAACAGATGATATGATTGATAAATTTATGATTGATTCGGGATTTCAGCCTTTGCCACAATATAGAACTTTGGTAAATGATGCTATATTCTCAATGGCTAGGCTTGCACGTGAGGACATTTCACAGATTCCTAAAGAGATATATAGGAAAGTACCTGATTTTACAGGTAATATATGGAGTTGTGACGCACAATATCCTGTTGATTTAAGGAAAGCAAATATATTGTTATGTGAGTTAGATGTAAGCAACGGTGATAGGTATGGTTTTATGTTTATTAGAGCGAATGATGCAAAAGCTGAAGGTGAAGGGCTTTCACAAGGGCAGCCTTTTCATTTTAAAGCATTGCAGTATTATAATTCTAAAGATATAAAAGAAACAAATACTTGTTTTGTGAAAAAGAATTTTAGGCATGAAGAATTAGAAAATGCAGGGAAGATTGTAGATAAGTGGTGGATAGACGCTAATATGATAATAGTTGAGTTGGGGTTAGAAGAAGAGTCTTTTAAAAGTTTTCAGGACATGGCAATAAGTATTAGTGGGTTAAAATAAATAATACTCCAAAAGGTATAGCTGATGATAGGGAAAAACATAAGAGATAAAAATATTAAAAATTAAATCCATATCCACACACATTTAACTTTTTTGTGTTAATTTTTAAATAGTTAATAAATTTATATAAAACCTTACTTTAATTATAAGTTAAGAAAAGATATTTGATTATACAAAAGAACAGGTGAAAACTAGTGAAAACAGGTTATTATAACCCTAAACCGCAAATAACAAATTTAAAATAATTTTATCAGTATAGCATTATATGACATAGTGAAAGGAGTATATTAAAAAATAAAATACACAGATTTTGAGCAGAATAGAACTTTTTAAGGAGTGCTTAGAGAATAAAAATGTTATCAAAAGACTTAAAAGAGACAATGGAAAAATTTGCAGTGTTAGCAGCAAAAGAGTGAGGTATTAAAAAGAAAACAGTGGAACTAAAAATTGAGTATGTTGCTAACACAATGGATATATGTTTACAATACGCAGAAAAGTTTTTTAAAAATAAGCTGCATTTAAAGAGGGAAAATATGTCTGTATTTGAGTCATACAGATTATATCCAATGGAGAGGGTGCATATTAATGGTTTATGGAAGTATAGGATAGTACATAAAGAGGGGAAATACTTCTTGGGGGAAATAGCAAATATAAAGTAAGGAGATATTACTTGCTTCTATACATGCCGGCTGTAGAATATGCCGATTACTTATAATTAACCATTTCTGATGAATTCTTCCTTGATGATGCCGCAGAACTGCTGTCTATTGTTTCAGCATGACCAATTTTTATCAAAGCCACAACCTTATATTTTGAAGGAATACCCAATTCTGCAAGATGGTTGGTATTGACGTTGGCAACTGGCCCGGTATATATCCTTGAACCTAATCCCAATGCCTGAGCTCCCAGATACATATTTTGAATCGCAAATCCGCAGTCAAGTTCTACTGTCCCAAATTGGGTGCCATCGCTAACTCCGGATACTGCTATAATAACATTTCCATTTTTAGTATCTGGTATGATTTTTTTTGCAAGAGTGTTATCTTTAATTACAGTAAAATACCATGGCTGAAGGTTTCTTGCACTTGAAGCCTGTACTCCGCATTTTATTATTGTTTCAATATCATTGTCACTTACAGCTTTATCTGAAAAATTTCTAAGTGAATAGCTGCTTAGAATATTATTTATAGCATCATTACTTTTTGTTTTTTCTGCAACTCCTGCCCCTTTATTTGAGCATGATAATAATAAACCGATAGCCAATAAAGAAATAAAAATATTTTTCATTTTTTCCCCCATTTTTATTTTAAATACTTATAAAGCATATGCACCAATATATCGAAATCTACAGGTTTGCTGACATAATCATTCATGCCAGCTTTTATATATTCGGTCACGTCTTCGGGAAGCACATTCGCTGTTACGGCAATAATTGGCACTTCTTTGCCTTTTGGTGTTTCCAGTGAACGGATTTGCCTGGTTGCTTCTATACCATCCATTACAGGCATATTGATATCCATCATAATAATATCAAATTTATCAGGATGAGCTGTAAAAAGTTCCAATGCTTCACGTCCATTCGTAGCACATTCTATTTTTATCTCTGTTTCTTCCAGCAATGCTATTATGATTTCGCGGTTTACTTCTACATCCTCTGCCAATAATGCGGTTTTTCCCTTAAAAGATAACGATGCGTTGCTATCAATATTGATCGCCTTAATTTTTAACTTGGCAGTAAAAATAAATCTTGAGCCTTTTCCTGGTTCAGAATCAATAGAAATTTCCCCACCCATAAGCCCTGCAATATGCTTTGAAAGATATAGCCCTGATCCCACACCTGCGAATTTTCTGTCTATACCTCCATCAGCCTGTTCAAATAGTGTAAAGATTTTATCTTTCTGTTCTTTTGGTATTCCTATGCCATTGTCGATTACTTCAAATTGTAATGGCAGCATTTCTTTATCTGATTTAAGACCAGATATTTTAAGTTTTATTGATCCATGGTCAGGTGTAAATTTAATTGCATTGGAAAGCAAACTGGAAATGACCTGATATAGCCGGTTTCTGTCACCTATAAGAGTCTCCGGGATTGCTGGATCTTTCTCAAAGGAGAAGGAGTGTTGTTTAACATTTATTTCTGTGTCTAATTCTTTAAACAGTTGCTTTAGCATGGCATCTATATTAAATTCTGTATCAGAAAGGATCAGCTTGTTATCTTCAATACTGGAAATATCAAGTACATGGTCGATAAGCTGCAGTAAATGATGGGATGCGTTATCTGATTTTGCCAGATATTCGTTTATTTTACTCCGGTCATCAGCGTTTCTGGCCAAGTAAGTCATACCGATAATGGCATTCATTGGTGTGCGCATTTCATGGCTCATACGGGAAAGGAATTCGCTTTTAGCCTTACGGCTTTTTTCAGTGAGCGCTTGAGCTAAAATTGTGCGCTCCATGTCCTCTCTCTCATAGACTCCGGAAAAAATACTGGCTACATGGGTTGCGAGGTTGATTTCACTCTCACTCCATTCTCTGGTATCATTTTCTTTTGAAAAATCAATTATTCCACAGATTGTTCCTTTAATAAAAATAGGAGTAGTAATATAATTGGTAAAATTTACTCTGTATGGCCTCATTGCTGCCCTAAAAGAGGGATCATTGGAATGGAGACATGCGTTCTTCCCTATACCGGGCTTAATATTTTTTGTGATGGAGATCATAGGTTCTTTCAAAGGTATACACTCTCCGATACGCGACTGCATACCGAATTTAGGTGATATCCATTCATTATTGCATGTTAATGTAAGGCGATCTTCTTTCAGTATAAAAAGCAGTACCTGAGCTACTTCCATAAACTCACCAATCATACGCAATGTATTAGAAAAGATTGCAGACTTATTTGTGTTGGTTAAAAAATTTTGTGATATTGATGCCATTAATATTTGCTGTTTGAATTGTTTGTCGAGTGCCCGCATTTGATTTATGATTTTCAATTGAATCTTTACCCGTAATTCTACAATAGCCTGGTTAAATGGTTTGCTAATGTAATCTGCTGCGCCCAAGCTCAGCCCTTTTTTCTCATCATCATCGCTGCTTAAGCCTGTAATGAAAATGACAGGGATCAGTCTGGTTTTTTCGGAGTTTTTCAATGCTTCGATCACACAGTATCCATCCATTCCTGGCATAAGAATATCCAGGAGAATAATATCCGGTATATATTCATGTGCGACTTCAATAGCATCCTGTCCATCTCTTGATGCATAAATGGTATATGATGGGCTTAGTATATGCGTCAATGTCATAATATTGGATTTTTCATCATCTACTATGAGTATAGTGTTTTTCTTTCTTTCTTCCATAAGCATCTCATCCATTTTTTTCTGCCTGATATCTATAAATCCCTATTTGTCTTTTATGCAATCATAGCAAAGATTTTTATACTTTATTTTCTTGCAAATAAGTGCGCAGTTTGTCTAAAATATCTGCTGCATTCAGCGGTTTTCCAACATGGCTGTTCATGCCTGCAGCTAAGCATTTTTCAATATCTTCCCTGAAAACATTTGCGGTCATGGCGACAATTGGAATGGTTTTTGCTTTTGGAATATCAAGGCTTCGAATAGTCCGAGTTGCCTCATAACCATCCATTTTAGGCATTTGCAGATCCATGAAAATCATTTCGTATTTATTTGGCGCTTTAGAAAACATTTTAACAGCTTCCTCTCCATTTTCCGCATAGTCAATATCTAGTAACATCGGCTCAAGCAGCGCTTGCACGATCTCTCGATTGATCTCGACATCCTCTGCAATCAATATTTGATGACCTTTAAAGAGACCGATAATATCTGTGTCTGTTTCTTTAGTATGGATATCTGTAACACCGAGATATTCATTTATTATATCCATGATAGTGGAGGGGAATAAGGGCTTTTGTACATATTTATCAACACCAGCTGCTTTAGCTTCATCTGCAATTACACTCCAGTCCATATTTGAAAATAATACCACAAAGGAGTTTACTGGAGAAGATGAAATTTCTTTTAGTTTACTTGTTAATTCCAGCCCATTTAATTTTTTACCGACAATATTCTTCAGTGTATGGGCAATGAAGTAGATGTTATATGCGCCATTTTGTTCGACCAAATGCAAAGCTTCATCATAACTCTTGGCAGTGTTGCAAGAAATACCAAATCCCTGCAAAATATTATTGAAATAAGCCAGAAAATCCTGGTCAACATCAATTGCCAGAATGCGAATACTACTTAACTTTTTGCCCTGCTCAGAGAGCTCTTGTTTTTTCTCATTGCCCTTTTTTAATTGAATGGAAAAGAAAAAAGTAGACCCTTTATTAAGTTCGGATTTTACCCCAATACTACCTTCCATCATTTCCACAATGCTTTTTGAAATGGAAAGCCCTAGCCCTGATCCTCCGAATTTTCGCGATGTATCTGATTCAGCTTGCGAGAAGGATTTGAAAAGACGGGTCTGCTGTTCAGGGGTTATACCAACTCCTGTATCGATCACTTCTATTTGTATTGTGCAGATGTCGTTCTTCTCGCTTAATATTTTAGCATTGAGATTTATTTGACCATGTTCAGGTGTGAATTTTACAGCGTTTCCAATCAGGTTTGTGATAACTTGTGCTAAACGCTGATCATCTCCAACAAGAAATTTCGGAATGGCTTCATCTATCTTTGCTGATAAAATCTGCTTCTTTTCGTCTGTGCGGAATTTGATGACATTTATAACGCGTTGTAATATTTTTTCAAAATTAAATTCTTTTGAAGATAGTTCAAATTTTCCAGCTTCTATTTTTGACATATCCAAAATATCGTTTATAACGCCGAGCAGATGTGTTGAGGCATCTGCAATTCGCATAAGGCAATAATGTTTCCGTTCTATGTCGGTAGCAGTTTTTCCAATGTTGACCATACCGATTATTGCGTTCATTGGGGTTCGTATCTCATGGCTCATATTAGATAAAAATTCACTCTTGTAACGGGATTCTGCTTTAGTAGCTTCGATAAGCTTCTTTGATTCTGTTATGTCTTTGAGCAGTATAATGCTGCCTATGTGATTGTTCCTCTGCATGACTGGAGTGATCTCCATGCTGATGTATGTCTGCGTGTAAAGACGACACTCCATGCAAACTGTTTTATTCTGGATAACAGCCTGGGTCTGCAATTCTAAAAACTGATTATAGGAAATATCCAGGAGATGTCGTTCAATGAAAGTGCTAAGATTCATCCCCAAAGTAATGTTCGCAGGCTCAGGAAGAATGCGCAATAATGTATGGTTGTGAGCCAGGATGGCGTGCTGCCTGTCTACCACAAGATATCCATCTGAAATAATATCTACGACCTGTTTCAGTGTTATTGGCAACGACGTAATAAAGCGGTATTTAAAAAAGGCAACTGAAAAACAAAGGATGGAAAAGGTAAAGGCAGCCATGCTGATGCTGAAGGGCAAATCTGCAATAGCAAAAGAATATAATATATTAGGCACAAGTGTGACTAATACACCACAAACAACTAACATTGATTGTACGGAGAAAAGACCGGAATTGCGATAAGAAGCGATGATCATTAAAACAATGCCTGCTGCTATACAACCATACGAATAGAATGAATGGAAATAGTAGTATACACCATAAACAGCCTCGGAGGAGTACAGCGAGAAGTTTACAAAAAATAGATGATGCAGCGGGTCGGTAAATACTACGACAATGCTTGTAAGCGGAACAATAAGGAAAGCTGCATGTCTTAGTTTTGGATACCAATCAGGCTGAAAGATAACTCTGCCAAGGTAGAGTACTGCAACAGGCAGAAGGCATATGCTTATGTAGCAGATATTGATCAACAGCATATATGTTTTACCAGTTACAATTCTAAAATCCAACTCTAAAAGGGTGCCGATGCTCCACAATGTTGTAATACCAATCAAAAGAAGAAATGCTGTGCCTAATTGTGAATGCTGAAATTTTCGTGCTATAACGACAATCATACCTATGCAGAGTAAAAATGAGATATGCACCATCACATTTATCACAATTGGTATCACCAGCAGCACCTCCTTCTCAAGTGTTTTCCTTCTTTATACTCATTTTTTCTCTAAGTGCAGAAAGAGCAGCAACTGCGTTCTTAAAATCAAAATCTTCGATCTTCTGCTCAAGTTCTTCTGCTCCAGGTATTCTGCTGATCTTGTCGAGCAGTTTTATGCACTCCGGATTCCTGTTCTTAAGCATGGATTCCAATTGTTCAAATAATTGGAGGAGCTTTTCTCCATAAACAGGAGGAGCTTTTTTTGCTACCTCAGATTCAGCAAGTAAGGGAGCTAATTTTTCAAGAACAGAGTTTATCTCAGCTTCAAGAATGTCCATTTGAACTTTCTGGGGATAAATATTACCATGTTTTAACATATTTTCCAATGCAGCTGCAATTTTTTGGAGCTGTTTTTCCCCGATTTGTCCTGCATTACTTTTTAAAGTATGAGCTAATCTGTTCGCCAGTATGATATCTCCATTATCTAAAGCTTTCCTTATCTCTGCATATATAGTTTGATTACTTTTTACAAAATTCATTTTCAATTGTTTTAGTAATTTTATATCGTCTGCAGCTGAACTGTTTTTATCCAGGATTGAAGTGCTCACTGGCTGGAGGTATTTTATTAAGCATCTCCATAATTCCTGAGATGTGAACGGTTTGCTCAGAAAGTCAGGTATTCCGCTCTTTTTATACAATTCTATATCGTTAGCCATTATATTCGCAGTCATAGCAACTATGGGTGTCTCTATCCCTAAAGCTATGATTGTTGATGCAGCTTCCAATCCATCCATTATAGGCATGTTTATATCCATGAAAATCAAATCAAATGGTTTCTTATTGTTTTGCATACGATTTGAAACAATATCAACCCCTTCTTTACCATTTTGCGCGACAATAGCATTAAGACCTACTCTTGCCAGGTGCTCGCAGATAACCTGTTGGTTCATGCTATTATCTTCGCATATTAGAATTTCACCTTCAAAATTTGGTTTTTTAATTTCATTAAATACATTTTTATGAGTAAGCATATCAGCAGGTTCATCAACAATGTCAAATGTCAACTCAAAGCTGAACTTGCTGCCGACATTGAGTTTGCTTTCCACTTCAAGCTTGCCTCCCATCATTTCAATAAAATTTTTTGTAATGGCAAGCCCCAGTCCTGTTCCCCCATATTTGCGTGAAATACTTGCATCTGCTTGCATAAACGGCTGTAGTGATCTCTCAATCTGTTCAGAAGTCATTCCAATCCCTGAGTCTTTTACTTCGAAACGTATTGTCGCTCTTTTTTCATTCGATGATACAATTGAGGCTAAAAGTTTGATTGTTCCCATATGTGTGAACTTGACAGCATTGGAAAGAAGATTGATAAGCGATTGACGCAATCTGACAGGATCACCTATCAGTATTTTTGCAATGGACGATTCTGCATAGCAATACAAAGAGAGACCTTTTTCCACGGTCTTAGGCATGATCAATGTCTGACAGTGTGTAAAGATATCGTGCAGTCTGAATGGGATATTCTCCAAGCTCATTCTACCAGATTCAATTTTGGAAATATCCAGAATATCATTTATAATATTCAGGAGCCATTTTGCATTCTCTGATATTTTTTCAAGATATTCTCTGGTTTTAAAAGAAAGATTGTCATCCTGGGCAAGTTCTGAAAACCCTATAATGCTGTTCATTGGGGTTCTTATTTCATGGCTCATGCTGGCTAAAAAAGCAGATTTTGCCTGATTGGCTGCTTCAGAGGTGTCTCGCGCAAGGCGCAAGTTTTCCTGGGTTTTGTTTATTTCTGCAACATAAGCTATGTGTTCCCGCAGGTCTCTGACATAAGCTGCGACGAGATCTTCGCCTCCATGATGTCCGCGGACAAGCGTTACCTCCGAAGGGAGAGGCTCTCCATTTTGCATTTGATGCAACCACTCAAAGCGGCAATAACCTTCTTCAAATGCTCTTTTAAGATTCATTCTACCTAATTCAGTACTTTTTCCTCCACATGGTTGAAATTCAGGAGATAATGTTTCAAATAACTTATTGCCAAAATCTTCTTTATTTTTTATACCGAACAACTTCAATGATTCCATATTACAATATACAATATTGAGATCTTTATTCCATAGAGTACAGCTAAGTGGTGTTGCATCAAGTAAAAGTTGTGTATGTTCTTCGACCTCGCGCATATGCTCTATAGTAGCTTTTAGCTCTATAGAGGCTTTTAGTTCGCGTAAATCGTGCATATGCGCTATAACTACATTTTGACCTTTATATATGGAGCGAATAGCAACAATAGTACATGGAACCAATTCTCCACCAGGCCTTTGATGAGTCCAGTCAAAACGGCAATAACCTTTTTCAAATGCTGTCGTGAGATATTTGTGTCTCATCTCATCTGAATTTTCTCCGGTGGGCTGATACTTGGGTGAGAACTTGCTAAAGTTGGTAAGGTATTCTTTCTTGTCAGATATCTTGAACATATCCATTACTGACTGATTGCAATCAAGGCAGTTGAAATCTTCGTCAAAAAAACTTATTCCATTTGGTGATGTATCAAGCATCAGTTTCATACGTTCATCTGCTTCCTGTACTTTAGCAATTATATTTCTCAACTCGGTAATATCGTCGCGCTGCTGCAGATATACTTTTGAGCCATCAGGCCAGTCGATTATCCGGCTGATAATCCTGTAATACCTTCCTGTTATTGGGTTTTGTTCTTCCCAGAAAACAGACTCGTTGGAGTATATTTCCTGTTTTCTTTTTGGACAAAAACTACATCGCTCGTTAAGTCCCACCTGAAAAAACTCCCAACATTTTTTCCCTTTAACATCCTCTGTAAGGTCAAAAGCTGTTTTCATTTTTTCGTTGAGAAAAATTATGTTGTCGTTTTCAATATCTGTTATTAAAATTTGGGCTTCTACTGATTGCAGCATTTTTTCCATAATATTAAGCGATGTTGTTTTTTCCGATAATTCCTGGAATGTACTGGTATATCTTCTTGTATATATGTTCGAAACAACTACAAAGACAATCGCCATTATAAAACCAAGCAGAGAGACTATAAAAATCCTGAAATTCATGGCACGTTGCCTGGCAAGAGGCGAATCAATATTAACACCAACGAACAGCATTCCGATTATCTGATCATCTATTATAAGCGGAGAATAATGAACACCGTATTGCTTGTTGAAAATATTCAGGATTCCCAGGTAATAATCTTTATTTTCTTTGTATATCGCTTCTGTGATTATATCGTCGGCTTTTGTCCCTATGATGCGATTGCCGGATTGATCCATAATAGTGCTGGCGATCCGTTTGGAATCTATAAAAATTGTGGCTTCACAACCAGTACGTTTTTTAAAATTGTCCAAATATTGATTTTTATATAGGTCAAAACTGCAACTGATGACACCGATCAACTTGTCCTTGTCATAAACAGGAGCGCTTGCACAAGCTGCAAGGATATTGTTTTGTGAAAAAACTAGAGCATTTGATTTGCTGCCAGTCTGCAGCACAGAGGCAATGTTCCATTTTTCAAAAATATTCTCTTTGGAAATATCGGTGTTGGATCTAGAAACCATAACCTCTTCCAAGTTGCAAATGCTGGCGATATCAATACCTGTAGAAAAATCAAGCAGATCTTTTTTTAATGTATAGTAATCATTGTTTTTTATACTGTTTATTATACTTTGACGGCTTGCTATCAATTCTGCCCGTAGCATTGCCCTTTCTTCAAGTTCTGTAAAATAACTGATGAGTTCCTGTTTTGCTGTTTGAGCTCTGCTAAGCGTAAGTTCTGAAACAATGTTGTTTGTTCGAGCTTGTACGATGAAAACGATTACTACCAAAGTGGCAATAAATATCACTGTAAATATAAAATAAATATCGAATTTTGTTTTTTCTAAAGCCACAATTGCTCCTCATTAGGTAAATTGATAGTACATTTAATGCTCTAATATAATATAACAATTAAAAGTTGAAAAAGGAAATCAAAAAGCAGGAAGTTGTTAGTTTCTTGTTAAACTTAATTAAGTTTTTAAATATATTTTAAGAGCATACAAAAGTGGTTATATCTGCTATAATGATCTTTGTAGTATCTTCAGAAAGGTTATAAAGGATTTTATGGATAAAAAAAATAAGATTGAAAAATTTTTTATTGAAAAATATCTTGATTCACTTTTAACTAATTCGCAGAAACTTAAAATTGATTCTAAAAGTAAGATTGTTATATTTAGTGATCTTCATATAGGCCGCAGAAATAGAAAAGATGATTTTCTTCACAATTCCTCAATGTTTATGCATCTGCTTGAGCATTTTTATTTACCGCGAGGTTATACATTAGTTCTTAATGGAGATATCGAAGAACTACAGAGAAATTCTTTTTATAAAATAAAGGAAAAATGGTCTGATCTTTACGCTCTTTTTGATAAATTTGAGTCTGAAGGCAATTTTTATAAAATTATTGGAAACCATGATATGGAGCTTTTTAAATATAGGAATAATAACACTGATACAGGTAATTATCTGCATGAAGCAATGATTCTTGACTTTGAAGGCAATAGCATCCTTATTTTTCATGGACATCAGGCAACGATGTCATTTATTCTTACTTCAAAATTTGTCAAATTTGGACTTAAATATATTGCACAACCGCTTGGAATAAAAAATTTTACAAGATCTTATAACAGTCCTAAGATTCATAAACTTGAGCAATTTATCTATGAATTTTCAAGTCAAAGAAAAATTATCTCAATTGTTGGACATACACACAGACCTCTTTTTGAATCACTTTCTGAGGTCGATCTTCTGCGCTATAAAATAGAAACACTTTTAAGGTCATTTCCCAAAAAAAACAGTAATGATATAGCAAGCATAAAAAAGATAGAATCAGATATAGAAGATGAAATAAGAAAAAATAAAGAGCAGATTAAAGAAATCTATAAGGAAAACAATGAATATAGGTTTAGTAGCAGTCGTTATGATCAGGAATTTGTAATTCCATCTATATTTAATTCCGGCAGCGTTATTGGAAAAAAAGGCCTTACTGCTATTGAGATATCAGGCAATAATATTTCGCTCATACACTATTTTGACAGCAGCAAAAAGATGAATAAATATTCTTACAGCGAAGAAAGGATAACACAGATTGGCGATACCTCTTACTATAGAACTGTTTTAAAAAAAGATTCACTTGATTATATTTTTAGAAGAATAAAACTTCTAACATGATCAAAAGATGAAGTGAATAAATCCTATCTGTTTTCTTCCTGTGATATCTTTTTAAATTTGTCTTTGATTTTTTTAAACACATCTACCAGAACAGCATCAAAGTGACTGCCAGCCCCATCCTCAATGATTTTACTTGCCTCTTCGTGGGACAATGCTTTCTTGTAAGGGCGTTCAGATATTAGCGCATCATATACATCAGCGATTGCCATTAAGCGCCCCTCTATAGGGATGTTTAAACCGCTCAGACCAACAGGGTAACCGCTTCCATCCCATTTTTCATGATGCGTTCCTGCGATAAGCAGTGCGTGGTTTAAAAAAGCATGCTCCTTTGTTTTATGCATGATTTGTTCAATTGCATCTACTCCAACAGGCACATGGGTTTTCATTATTTTAATTTCTTCGGGTGTGAGTTTGTCTGGTTTGTTCAGAATCAAATCAGTTATGGCGATTTTACCTACATCGTGCAGTTGTGCCGAAGGGAGAAAAAAATTCATATTCCATTTTGATACTTCATCCGCATATATTCCGCTCTTGACCATCTCATCAATAAGCGCCTGCAAATAACACTGAGTACGGTATATATGTCCTCCGGTAAGTCTGTCGCGAAATTCTACGAGGTCAGCTACTGTAGAGAGAACAGCATTTTGAAGATCAATCACCTCTGCTGTTTTTTCCTGCACATTTATTTCCAGATTATCAGCATGATTTTTAAGTGCAGCCTGGCTTGCCAGTAATTGCTTTTTCTGCCGAACGATCAATAGCTGATTTGCAATACGTTTTAACAACAGCGGTCCGGAAAAAGGTTTGGTCACATAATCCACTGCTCCCAAATCAAAGCCTTCCATTTCGCTTGATTCATCGTCTTTAGATGTAAGAAAGATAACGGGAATATCTGAGAAACGAGGATTCGCTTTTAATTTTTTTATAACTTCATAACCATTCATTCCCGGCATCTCTATGTCAAGGAGAATCATATCGGGGTCGACATTTTCAAGTAGCTCAAAAAGCTTTTCGGATGATGGCACAGGATAAACTTCATAAAATGTTTTTAACAAGTCTCTGCCCATTGTCAGATTTGCTTTGACATCATCTACTAAAATGACTTTACTTCTAGTACTTTCCATTGTTACCTCCTGCTTCATAAGCAGATAATTTTATAATGATCCGCTTAAAATCTGCTTCGTCTACACTTTCCCGAAGCCATGTAACAAGTCCATTTTCATGATCGTATTCATAACGCTCAAGTTCGGCTATGGCTGCATCTGCTCCATCCATGTCAAAGCTTTTACTTGCAGCGAGAAGTTGTGCGAGAGTCTCTCTGTCCGGTTTTTCCTTTTTAGGTTTTGGCTTTTTTTCTGCTTCTATTTTATCCAGAAAATTATCAATGAGAGCAATAAATTGTTCGACAGTTTCAATAAAATCCGGGTTATTATCAATCACGAAATTGAAATCACCTGCTTTTGCAGCTTTTTCAAGAGCTTCTGCTTTAGCACCTATTTTCTCTGCGAAAATACCACGACTGGATCCCTTAATCCCATGAACTGTAATGGAATAATCGGATAAAGTTTCCTGTCGTACCTCTTTTATCTGCTCAAGCATAGACCTTGTATTAAGAGTGAAAGAACGGAGGATTTTAAAATACACTTCCTCATTGCCGTTAAAGCGTTCCAAGCCTTTTTCCATATCCAGTTCGTTATAAAAATCTTTCAGTATACGCCGGTCAATACCACTCCGTCTTTCTGATGGAGCACGTCTTTCCTCCCCACTGCGATTATCCGGAAAAGGATATCCATTCTCACTCATTTGTTTGATCGCAAGCTGCTTTTCCTGCTCTTTGTTGCGTACCCATTGACGGATAACAGCATCAAGGAGAGCTATTTCAATTGGCTTTGATATAAAAGCCTGAAAGCCATTTTCCAAAAACATCTTCTCGTTTCCTGCTATTGCATTGGCAGTGAGTGCGATTATAGGAATAGTTTTTGCATACTCTGTATTTATTTCCCGTATGCGTCTGGTCGCTTCAATACCATCCATGCCTGGCATCATGTGATCCATGAAAATAGCGTTATAATGGACAGCTTCGCTATTGATGATGTCGATGGCTTGCTGGCCGCTTGTTACACAATCGATTTGCATACCATACGGTTTCATAAGCCCTTTAGCAACATCCAGATTGGTTACTACATCATCTACTATCAGTATCCGTGCGTATGGCAGGCTGATTCGTGTTAGTTTGGAATCCCGTTCCCGTTTTCGCTTAAAATAATTGAAGTTCTTAAGATTATCAGCTGTTTTTTGACCTATTACAGCTTCAGTTACAAATCCTTGAGGGATCTCTATTTGAAAAAGACTGCCTATACCATACTCACTCTCTACTGTGATTGAACCATCCATTAAAGAAAGTAGCCGTTTGGCAATAGGTAACCCAAGTCCGGTTCCCATGATATTGCGGTTAGCTCGTGCATCCATCTGCACATAATCTTCAAATAAGTTTTCCTTGTTTTCAGGTCTTATCCCTATGCCTGTGTCCCGAACATACGCGGTTAGTAAAACTGCTTCACTGTCTTGACGAGTGCAGGTTATCCCAAACTCGATTGTCCCTTCCTTGGTGTACTTGAAGGCGTTTGTTAAAAGATTGTTGAATACCTGCTTGATCCTTAATTCATCGCCAAAAAGCTGCGCAGGCAGATTTCCGTCAATATTAAGAAAGAAATCAATTGGTTTTTCACCCTTGTGCATGATGCTTTGGGTCACAGCATCGTTTATCAGACTGGGCATATCATATTCAAAAGGGGTAATTTCAAATTTCCCTGCTTCTATTTTTGAAATATCCAAAATATCATTGACCATGCTGAGCAAGGCCATACCAGCATTGCTTATCTTTTCAAGATTGATGTAATCATCTTCAGGCAGGCCTTCAGATTCCAGCGTTAATTCAGATAATCCAAGAATTGCATTCAAGGGGGTGCGCATTTCATGGCTCATGTTCGCAAGGAAACTTGTTTTAGCCTGGTTAGCGTCTTCAGCATCTTTCAATGCGATTTCCAGTTCACCGGCACTCCGTTCGATCTCATCCATCATCTGTTTATATTCGCGTAAATCCCGTGTATATCCTGCAATAACTTCGTCGCCCCTCTGTTTTAAACGGATCAAAGTGATTTCTACCGGTACAGGCGTTCCATCCAATAACTGGTGCATCCACTCAAAGACATATCTACCTTCTGCGAAAACTTTTTTAAGTATTTCATATGTCTTATCAATTGAACGTGAACCATCAGGCTGAAATTCCGGTGAAAGCTCAAAATAACGATCAATATACTCCTGTTTATCCTGCATTTTAAAGAGCCGGAAAGCAGCTTCGTTGCAATCGAAAATTTTTAAATCCTTGCTCCATAATCTACAGGCAAATGGTGTAGCATCCATTAAAAGCTTTGCGTGTTCATGCTCAGCTTGTATTTCTGCTGCTTGTTTTCTGATTGTCTTAAAAGGTTTTATGGCAACTCTGGATACAAAAATAGAAATAATAGCTCCTGCTACCATAAAAAGCATTGAAGCCAACAGCAAGCCATTCTGGAGACCTTTAAGAGGGCTTTCATCCAATGGAGCTGATACAGCGATAATCCAGCCAGCTACAGAATCAGTAACTCGCTTGTACACGCATAGGCGCTCCTTTTCATTATAGTAGTACCTTCCGGAACCACTATCGCTTGTGATCATTCTCTGAAAAAATTCTCCTGCTGATTTTAATTTTGCATTTGTTTTAGCATCCTCAATAAAATTATGCTGTTCCAGAACAAGAAAATGGCGGTAATTGGAGATGAAGACCCCTTTTGCATCGATCATATAGATATTGCCTGTTTCCCATAGCTTGTATCCTGAAAGAAGGTCGGAAAAAAGCATTCCTGATATGGTTGCTGATAAAATATGATCTTTGTCTATTGGCACGAAGATATGCATGACAAAATCTTCTTTGTTGTTGCTGTAATGAGGACTCGATATGATTCTTTCGCCGTTAAAGACAGTTTGGACATCTTCGGTGTCAGAAACAAAAATATTATGATATATCTGTGCGCCATAATGAGAGATGACTTTCTCCCGGTCATATACTGTAAGCGAAATAAATTCCGGAAATTCCTTTATTTGTGCATTCATAATTTCCGGCATTTTTTCAACAGAATTGGCATTTAGGAGCCGTTCAGCTACAGTTTCGGTATTTGATTTCAATAGACTTATTTTTGTAGCTACTACTGTATCTGCGACATCCAGGGTTAAGGAAAATTCTTGCTCCATTGCCTTAGTCAGGTTTTGTTTGGTGAAAGAGAGGCTTAAGAAATAACTGGCAGTTGTAAAAGCGAAAATGATCGCCATGATCACCAGCGCTGCTTTTATTCGCATCGACACAATAACCTCCAATGAAGAATAACTACCTTATTGTACTCCTGGATTCCAAACAATACAAGAAAAAGAGAAAGAATGAGGCAATCTATTTCCTGATTAATTAGCTATATGGGCGATTTTTGTCATTGCTTTTTCGGTATTCTCTTTTGTATTAAATGCGCTGAATCTTACAAAACCTTCACCGCATTTTCCAAACCCTGAACCAGGGGTGCAAACAACACCTGCGTTTTTAAGCAATGAATCAAAAAAATCCCATGAAGATGTTTTGGTTTTTACCCAGACATATGGGGAATTATCTCCGCCTGTGCACTTGTAGCCAAGATTTATCATGGCATTTCTTATTATTTTTGCATTTTCAAGATAATAATCGATCATTGCTTTTACTTCTTTTTTTCCTTCGGAAGTATATATTGCAGCAGCGCCTCTCTGGACAGGATATGATGCTCCATTGAATTTTGTACTATGCCGTCTGTTCCATAGTGAATGAAGAGAATAACTTTCTCCTGCTTTGTCCCATATTTTGCACTCTTTGGGTATTGCGATATGAGCACATCTGACTCCTGTAAAACCTGCTGATTTTGAAAAACTTCTAAACTCTACAGCAACTTCTTTTGCTCCGCTTATTTCAAAAATTGATTTTGGAAGTGACTCATCTCTAATAAATGTTTCATAGGCAGCATCAAAAAGAATCAAAGCTTTATTTTCTTTTGCATAATTTACCCATTTTTTAAGCTGATCTTTTGTTGCAGTAGCGCCGGTTGGATTGTTTGGAAAGCAGAGATAAATAAGATCCGGTTTTTTTGAAGGAAGATCTGGTATAAAGTTATTACTTTCTGTTGAATCAAGGTATATAAAATTTTCATATTTGCCATTTGCGAAATTACCGCTTCTTCCTGCCATTACATTTGTATCTGAATATACAGGATATACAGGATCGGGAAGCGCGATAATAGTATCCTGTGAAAAAAGTTCCTGAAAATTCCCTGTGTCACACTTTGCTCCATCGCTAATAAAAATTTCATCAGCAGAAATATCTGCCCCTCTTGATTTAAACTCATTTTCTGAAATAGCTTCTCTTAAAAAATCATAACCTTGTTCAGGTCCGTAACCTCTAAATGTTTTAGTATTAGAAAGATCATCAACACCTTTGTGCATAGCATCAATACATACCGAAGGTATTGGAAGAGTAACATCCCCTATGCCCATTCTTATTATTTCTTTATCCTGATTTTCTTTCTGGAATTGAGATACTCTTTTTGCTATTTCTACAAAAAGATAAGATGATTGAAGTTTTTTATAGTTTTCGTTAATTTTTATCATTTGTTTTAACCTCTGCTAATTCTTGGATTTTGCTATTTTATAACTTAAATCAGGATAAATTTCTAGGTCAATTATTAATTTGGTTTGCTTATTTCAAAGGATAGATAAACTGGCGAATTTATATAGATAAAATTTTGCTTTAGTAAGTCAATTATCTGCAAAGCTAAATATTTTCTTGTTTTTTATTGGATATATTATATAATAGAATATTAGCTCCGGAATTCCATGTTATGACTTATGACCATCAAATTGAGTATGAAATAGATCATGGAAAATATGGAATTACATAGGTAAAACAAGGAGATATTGATATGAAACTGAAAATTAAACTCAGCATTATGATAATTGCTTTTATGTCGGTCATAATAGCAGGAATTTCTATGATTCTCCTGCAAAAAGCTTCTGAAATTAGTATTAACTTGAGCAAACGCAGTATCGGTTATCTGACACATGAGCAGGCAGAATATTGGAAGGGTCAGGTAAACAGCAGTTTTATGGTGTTGCGTACTCTGGCAGATATAATGGAAGATTATGAAGATTTACCAGCAGAAACAAGGCGAGACCGTTTTGATGATATACTTCAAGGTACTATTACTTCCCATCCTGAGTTTATTAACCTTTATGTAGTTTGGAAACCCAATGCTGTTGATGGCATGGATGCACGTTTTATTGGCAGGAACGGCTCCAGTAGTACAGGACAATACGCTACAACATTCACCTGGGAAACCGGAAAAGTAACGTCAAGAACTACTACTGATATAGATGCTTCAATGGCATATTTTAATAGCATTAACTCGCGGAAAGACCGTGTTGAGCATCCATTTTATAGAAAAGTAAATGGGGTTGATACATATTTAGTAAGAATGATGGTCCCCATTATTAATCCAAGAACCAAAGAAGTTGTAGGAGGTGTGGGTTGTCTTGAGAGTCTTAACAGGATGCAGCCGATAGTGGAAGAAACTATTAGTGGTCACAATGAAATATCTGTAATGGCTATTTATGCCTGTAATGGGATGATTTTAGCGCATTTAATCCCTGACCGTATAGGAAAGATGTTGGTTGATGTGGAAACAATATACGGCAATCAGGTACATGAAGCTAATAAGACTGTTCTTGAGGGGAGAAATTTTTCTTGTGAAAGTCGCTCACAAATGCTTAAGACAAATGTTGAAATTGATATGGCCTCTTTTACTATTGGTAAATCAGACAAGACCTGGACAGTAATGATTGCAGTGGATGAACACTACATTTTGACTGAAGTACGGGCTATAAAAAAATTTACTATTATTATGTCTGCAATAATTATCATGCTGGCAGCAGCAATAGTTTACTTTGTCCTGCATAGAGTTACAAAGCCCATAGTTGCTGTAGCAGATACGCTCAGAGATATTTCCGAAGGCGAGGGGGATTTGACCCGGCGCATTGTTCTTGAAGCCAAAGACGAGGTGGGTGATCTTGCCAAATATTTTAACCAGACACTGGAGAAGATCAAAAATCTTGTTATTAGCATTAAGAAAGAGGCAGCATCTTTGTCTGACATATCAAATGATCTTTCAAGCAACATGACTGAAACAGCAGCGGCAGTGAATCAGATCACAGCTAATATCCAGAGTATAAAGAATCGTGTTATCAACCAGAGCGCGAGCGTTACTGAAACCCATGCAACCATGGAACAGCTTGTTACAAATATCAAGAAACTTAACGGGCATGTCGAAAATCAAAGCAGTAACGTCTCTCAGGCTTCATCCGCGATTGAAGAAATGGTAGCCAATATACAGTCTGTAACTACAACGCTCATAAACAACTCCACCAATGTAAAAGCTTTAAAAGATGCCTCAAATATTGGTCGTACAGGATTGCAGAATGTAGTTGAGGACATTCAGGAAATTGCCCGTCAGTCCGAGGGACTTTTGGAGATCAACTCAGTTATGGAAAACATAGCCAGCCAAACCAATTTGCTTTCCATGAACGCAGCAATAGAGGCTGCCCATGCAGGCGAATCAGGCAAAGGCTTTGCAGTAGTTGCTGATGAGATCCGAAAGCTTGCAGAGACTTCTGGTGAGCAGTCTAAAACTATTGGTACAGTGCTTAAGAAGATCAAGGAATCTATGGACAAAATAACTGGTTCAACAGAAAATGTACTCAAGAGGTTTGAAGCCATTGACTCAGGCGTTAAAGTTGTCTCTGAACAGGAAGATAATATCCGTAATGCTATGGAGGAACAGGGAGAGGGAAGCAAGCAGGTTCTTGAGGGGGTTAGTAATGTGAATGAGATAACCCGTCAGGTAAAGAGTGGTTCCAGTGAAATGCATGAAGGAGCGCAGGAAGTTATTCGGGAAAGCGAGAACCTTGAAAAAGCAACTCAGGAGATCACATCAGGTATAAACGAGATGGCAACAGGAGCAGAAGAGATCAATAAAGCAGTTAATGATGTCAATGAGCTTACTATAAAGAATCGTGAAGAAATCAATGCATTACTAAAAGAAGTATCGCGGTTTAAGATTGATTAAAATTATATAGGGCTGTCCAATTAGTTGTGGAATTTAGCAACTGATGGGCAGCCTCTATTTAAGAAGAAAATAATAAATAAAAATCGATTTTGAGTTCTATTGTAAGGTTTTACATGATAGTATTGCATTAATGAGGTGCAAATATACAGGAGCAATGCCAATATGAAAAAACTTAAAATCTGGTCTGTTCTTATCTGTTTTTTTACTTTTACTAATTTTGTATTTGGTCAAAATTATGGAATTGCAGTAGAAGAATCAGGCTTTGCTGCAAAAGTAAATCCTGCAGCTCTTGGTTTTGGCAATGCATCTGGAATAGCGTTTTATCAGGAATTTGAAAAAAATGGACTTTCAGATACCTATTCTTTATTGTTTAATTTAAGCAATTTTTCATATGGACTTGATTCAATTTCGGGCAATTATTTCAATAATATATCGCTTGCATATAAACTCTTTGATGGTATTTCATTTGGCGCTACAGGAAGGTGGGGATGGGATTATAATGGAGTTGATTTTGGGATTTCATCAGTTATAAGGCCATTTCCTTTTTTTTCATTTGGAGCTAAAACAACAGATATTACAGGCTCTGTTTCTGATATTAGTATGGGAGTAGGCTTGAGGCCGTTTGTCTTTAGTCATTATTGGGGAAACAGAGTTACACTATATTTAGATACACAAGCTTCGGATCTCCTTTCTCCGCTTGCTTATGGGTTGATTCTTAGTCCTGTTGATGGAATAAAAATCAGAGGTGATTTTGATCACGATAATAAGACATTCAATGCGGGAATAGTTTTTAACACAAGATATTTATCAACAGCAGTTAACTCACAGCTCCATGATAATGCTTTTGGGAGAGGGAATTATTCTGTGTTTGCTTCTGCAAAACAAATGAGAACTGTTGTTCCTCCATTTGTAAAAACAATGGCTGTGTATAAGAAAGCTAACGTAATAAGAGATTTTCCTTTAGAGAGATCATTGATGACCCAATTGCTTCAATCAAAGGAAAACAGGGGAATCTCGCTTCTGGAATTTCGCAATGATATGGAAAAGATAAAAAATGATCCTGATATAAAAGCAGTATTGTTTAAAGATCAACATTTTATTACTTCATTTGCAAATATTGTTGAAATATCAAAGATATTATCAGAAGTAAAAGCATCGGGCAAAAAAATCTGTTTTTATTTTGAATCAGCATCTTTCAGGCAATATGTCCTTGCAGCATCTGTTGCAGATGAAATATATCTGGCTCCTCATGGAAGTATTTATCTTAGAGGATTTTCCCGCAGTGGACTCTATTTTAGTAATTTCTTTGCAAAGTTTGGCATTAAATTTTATAATTTTAGAAGCCATGAATATAAAACAGCATATAATAAGTTATCAGAACCAGGAATGACACAAGAAGAGATAGAAGCTCTTGATTCTCTTTATGCATCTCTGCAGGAAGAACTTGAGCTTATGTTAACAAAAGGCAGAGGGGATAAGCTATCGGGTAACATAAAAGATATAATTGCGAAAGGGCCATATCTTTCATCAAAAGAGGCTTTAAAAGCAGGGCTTATTGACGCAAGACTTTATACAGATGAATTTGATAAACTAATTTCAAAAGAAAAATATTCAGTAATAAATTATTCACATATCCCTGATTTTATCGATTATGAGTGGGAGAATATATCAACAGAAAATATTGCTATAATTTACATAACAGGAAATATCATGCCTGGAAATGGAATAAAAGGGAGAAGTGCAGGAGCAAACGCTGTGGCAAAAGCAATATCAGATGCAAGAAGTAATCCTGCGATTAAAGTTATTATACTAAGAATAAATTCTGGCGGAGGAAGCGCTCTTGGATCAGATATTATTGCTCATGAAGTTATGCTTTGCAAAGAAAGCAATAACCCTAAACCTGTAGTTGTATCCATGGGAGGATCTGCTGCTTCCGGAGGGTATTTTATTGCAGCAGCTGCAGAAAAAATATTTGCTCAACCTGTAACTATTACCGGCTCTATCGGAGTTATCGCAATATTTCCCGATATATCAGGCTTGCTTGAAAAACTTGATATAAAAAGCGAAACAGTTAAATCATCAGAAAGCGGTGATTTTGGAAACTTTACGAGACCAATGACAGAAGCTGAGATGGAAAAAATTAGAAATTATATAACAGAAAGTTATGAGCAGTTTGTAACTGCTGTTAGTGCAGGGAGAAAAATCCCCTATGAGGATGTTGATAAAATAGCTAAAGGAAGAGTGTGGACAGGAAAACAGGCAAAAGAGATTTCTCTTG
>WRCW01000010.1 GCA_009783755.1 Spirochaetaceae bacterium | reverse complement strand
ATCGCACCATACAGGGGTGCTTATGATCAAATTTCCAGCCAGGAATCAGATACTGCATTGCCGCAGCATCGTCCCGTCCTCCGCCAAAAGCGCAGTTTTCAGTATATAACTTGTGAGCTGCCACTATTCTGTCCATATCAGGCTCAATACCTAAACCTGGCACTTTAGGAGAAACTTCGATATGTCCGCCATGAATTTTTGGCGGGTTTTTTGTAAGCCTGTCGCTTCCTTCCTGCCATATCCAGTGTGTATCCACTGCAGTGACTCTTCCAGGAACTGCGGCAGCAGTATGGGCCACCATAGCTAGTGAAATATCAAAGTGATTGTTTGAATGGGAACCCCATGTTAAACCAAAATTATCACATAGCTGGCCTACCCTGACAGAACCTTCCATTGTCCAGAAGTGTGGATCTGCCAAAGGAATGTCTACAGATTGAAGCATTACAGAATGGGCCATCTGCCGCCAGTCAGTGGCTATCATATTAGTGGCAGTGAGGAAGCCTGTAGCACGGCGGAATTCTGCCATTATCTCCCTGCCGGAATAAGCTCCTTCAGCGCCACAGGGATCCTCGCAATAACTCAAAATGCCCTGCATATCCTTAACCAGAGAAATCGCCTCAGCAAGGCCCCACGCTCCATTTGGGTCAATCGTTATACGAGCATCAGGAAAAGCTTTTTTTAAAGCATGAATGGCTTTTATTTCCTCTTTGCCATCCAGAACACCGCCCTTAAGTTTAAAATCTTCAAAACCATATATTTCCCGGCTGCATCGGGCAAGCGCAACTATTGCTTCTGGCGTCATAGCTTCTTCCCTGCGCGAACGATACCATTCAACCTTAGAATCCTCTTCTGAGAGATAAGGGAGATCTGTTTTTTTTCTGTTTCCAACGTAAAAAAGATAACCCAAAACCTTAACTTCTTTACGTTGCTGTCCATCTCCCAACAAAGCAGCAACAGAAACTTCCAGATATTTACCCAGTAAATCCAAAAGCGGTGCCTCTAAAGCAGTAATTACATGGACCCCGGTACGAAGATCATAAGTCTGATTCCCACGGACATCATCTTTGTCTGCTGATAAAAGAGCGCGAACTTTGTTAAGAGTATCTTTATATGCTCCGATTGATGAGCCTATAACCATTGGCTTGGCTTTTTCCAGAGCAGACTGGATTTTTTCACCTCCAGGGACTTCCCCCAAGCCGCTATTACCTGATGAATCCCTCAAAATCACAACATTACGGGTAAAAAATGGGCCATGAGCGCCGCTCAAGTTAAGCAGCATAGAATCCTTTCCAGCTACAGGATAAATCTCCATGGATTCGATAAATGGTGTTTTCATCATACTTCTCCAAAACCATGTAATAATACTCTTCCAAACCAGGCGGTAAGGAAGAAATATCCAATAAAAATCAAATTGACTTTGATTTTTATATTATATATGCAACTTATTTACTTGTCAAAATTATTTTTTTATATTTTTTATTGAAAAATTACATTTTTAACACATAATTATATAATCTTATTATATTTTAAGTGATATTTTTATAGACATTTCTATATAATAAGTTATAATTTATAGATATGGATTCGGAAAAGTACAAAATAAAATCAGTGATTCGCTGCCTCAGTATTCTTGACTTGGCCAGCAGCCTTGATCGTCCTTTAACAGTTAATGATGTATGTGAAGCCCAAAATATCAATATCAATATGGCTTTCCGCATGCTTTCTACCCTTGTAGATGCTGGATATATGGTAAAAGATGAAAAAACCGGATTGTATTCAATTTCACTGAAAGCCCTTCAATTATCCCGAAATGCGCTGCTTTCTCTAAGTATTCGCAAGTTTGCCATGCCTTATATGGAAATGCTATGGAATCAGTATCACAAAAGCAATATCAATCTGGCGATTTATTATGAGAATGAAGTATTACTTATTGACCGTCTTTATAGTTTAAATATTCCCAGAACTTACTTTACCCCGGGAAAAATTGTCCCCTTTCACTGTACAGGACTTGGAAAGATACTGACCTGTGAGTTGAGTGAAGCAGAGCTGGATAAATTGATCGCTAAAAAAGGGCTCAAAAGTTTTACATCAAAAACTATTACTGATCCTGCTGCCTTAAAAGATGAATTAGCTAGAGTCAAAGTGGAACATCTTGCCAGGGATCGTGGAGAATATATCATCGATGACAACTGTAATGCTGTTCCAATCAGGAATCAGGAGGGGAAAATAGTAGCTGCCATTAGCTTAACAGCTTTTGAAAGTTATATGTCAGTACAGGAAATTGAAGAAACTATTCCAACATTACGAAATACAGCTCAACGCATATCCAGTGCAATGGGATACTAAAATAGTATTAAATATTATGAAAATAGGAGTATTAAAATGAAAATAGGTTTTATCGGACTTGGAATAATGGGGAAACCCATGGCAAAGAATTTATTAAAAGCAGGGCATGAACTATTTGTTTTTGATATTAATAAAGATAGTGTAGCAGATGTGCAAGCTGCAGGGGGCAAGAGTACCTCCTCTGCTGCTGAAGCTGCATCAAATGCAGAGATTGTAATTACCATGCTACCGAATTCACCCCATGTAAAAACTGCCATTCTGGGCGAAAAAGGGGTACTTGAAGGGATAAAATCAGGAACTATTATTGTAGACATGAGTTCTATTGCACCATTGGCTAGTCAGGAAGTTGAGAAAGCCTGCAAAGCTAAAGGGATCAAGATGCTCGATGCTCCGGTATCTGGCGGCGAACCCAAGGCTATTGATGGCACATTGGCAATCATGGTTGGCGGCGACAAAGATATTTTTGAGAAAGTAAAACCCATACTGCTTCAGGTTGGGGCAAGCGCTATACACTGCGGCAACATAGGCGCAGGTAACTCTGCAAAGTTGGCAAATCAGGTTATAGTAGCTCTTAATATTGCCGCAGTAGCCGAAGCACTTACCTTGGTAAAAAAAGCGGGTGTTGATCCTGATTTGGTTTTCCAGGCAATAAAAGGAGGACTGGCAGGTTCTACTGTATTAAATGCAAAGGCTCCGATGATGATAGATAGTAACTTTAAACCTGGTTTTAAAATCGATCTGCATATTAAAGATCTTGCCAATGCTCTGGATACCGGGCATGGGGTTGGCTCTCCTTTGCCCTTAACCTCCCTGGTACGAGAAATGATGGAAACCCTGCACGCTGATGGTTTTGGACAGGATGACCACAGCGCTCTGGCCAGATATTATGCAAAAGTATCAGGAACAAAAATAGGGAAATAGATCTCTTTTAAGAAAATTTTCACCCTTGTTCTCAATAAATGAATAGAGGTAAACTGGCAGTAATATATGCTGCATTTCTGTTCTTATGGATCTAAAAAGCAGATCATAATAAGCAGTAAGGGTAATTATTTTTTCAATCTCATTTATCGAATAATTTTTTATTGCAGAAGAATAGATTCCCTGCATTTTTTTTGCTCTTATATTAAGCTCTGTACAAGCTTCGGAAAAAGATTTTTTTTGAACAATCATTTTTTTAATTTCATATACATTTTTTATCTGCCACAGAAGACCGCTAAGCATTTGAATGGGAGCGCTTTCTCCTGAAAGAATCATATTCTTTGCAGCAACAACAGATTTCTCTAAATCTCCTTGCGCTATATAATCAAAAAGAGAAAAAACATTTTCCTCTTTTCTGTTATAAAAAAAATCCGCTATTTTTTCTTCGGTTATAATTTCGTCCTGTCCAAAAAAAAGAGCAAGATTATTACACTCTTTTTTAAATGATTCAGTATCGCCTTCCAATATATCCGCAAGAAAGCTAACAGCATTGTTTTCAATTTCAACTTTTTCCTTACGAAAAAATTGAACCACCCATCCCTTCTTTGTGCTTTCAAACATTTCCCAGAATATTTTTTGGCATTCACCAGGAACAACTTTACCAATTACAGGGTCTGCTTTTGTGTTATCTGATGTAAGAATCAGAACACAATCTTTAGATGGGTTTTTAATATATTCAGCAATTAATGTAACATCCTTTTTCTTTAGATCGTGACAATTTTTTATCAAGACAAGTTTTGCTGATGCAAAAAGAGGGATATTTTTCATTATGGAAATAATGTCTGAAATATCTGAATCATATGGATAAAAATTGTATGAATCTACTGTTCCACCAAAAGCTTTTGCCAAAGAATCCTTTATATTCTGTATAAAATCATTTTTTTCTCCAACCTCCGGACCCAAAAGAAGATAGCACGGCATAGGGAGTTTAAGATTTTTTATTTCAGTCATAACTTCTCATTATAAAAATAAGCTTTCCCAATATTTTTACATTTTGTGTGTAAATCGGAGGATAAACAGGATTTTCTGCTTTAAGTTTTATTCTATTTGTTTCTTTATAAAATTTTTTAAGAGTAATTGCCTCATCATTTAAAAAAGCTACTACAATATTGCCATTCTCCGCATTTGACTGCATGACAAAAAACGCAATATCTCCTTCGAATATTCCTGCATCTTTCATGCTGTCTCCTTTTACACGGAGCGCGAAATGTTCCCCTTTTTTTAAAAACTTGGCAGGAATAGAGACAAAACCTTCAAGATTTTCTTCTGCAAGAAGCGGTATACCTGCAGCAACATTACCAAGAATTGGGATATTGATCAGTTCATCAACTTCGACAGTTTTTATAATTTCAATGGAACGAGATCTTCTCAGATTGCACTTTATAACTTCTTTTTTCTCAAGTGCTTTTACATGGTCATAAGCAGCTTTAACTGATATTTTAAAATGATCAGCTATTTCACGCATAGTCGGCAGATAAGACCTTTTGCTTTTATAGTCTTTGATAAATTCGAGAATTTCTGCTTGTCTGTTTGTGAGAGTCTTCATTTTATATCAATCCCCAGTTTCTTTATTTTCTGGTGAAGGTTCCCGGGATAAACACCCATCTCTTTTGCAGTCCTTGCTATATTATAACCATTTTTTTCAAGTTTTTTAACAATAAAATTTTTCTCAAAAAAATCTTTTGCATCATTTAATACCAGAGCAGAATCAAAAAAAATAGGAAATTTTCCAGGCTCACATTTTTCTGTAGCAGGAGGAGCTTTGCTTATCTGTGTTTCATCAAGATAATATTTTATTGTCTCTGGAGATATAACAGTCTCATCGCTCATTACAGATATTCTTTGCAAAACATTTTTAAGTTCTCTTATGTTGCCTGGCCATGGATATTGTTTAAGAATATTGTATCCTTCATCAGAAATTGTTTTTTCTATTGCAGCTTCTCCGGAGTGTTTTCCTCTGTTATATTTTTTCAGAAAATAAGCTGCAAGCTGTGGAATATCTTTTTTTCTTTCCCGCAGAGAAGGAACATTTATAGGTATAACATTTAATCTAAAGTATAGATCTTCCCTGAATCTCCCTGCTTTTACTTCAGCAGCAACATCTTTATTTGTAGCGCAAATTATCCTTACATCCACCTGGATACTATTTTCACTTCCAACCCTTTCAAATCTCATTTCCTGGACAGCGCGTAAAACTTTTGACTGCGCATTCAAAGACATATCTGCAATTTCATCAAGAAAAAGAGTTCCCTTATCTGCAAGTTCAAATTTCCCTTTTCTGCCTGAAACTGCCCCTGTAAAAGAACCTTTCTCATGGCCAAAAAGCTCGCTTTCAATAAGAGAATCTGGTATTGATGCGCAGTTTACTTCAATAAACGGGTTATTACATCTGTTGCTTTCTCTGTGGATTTCACGCGCTACAAGTTCTTTGCCTGTTCCATTCTCTCCTGTAATCATTACACTTGCATCAGAAGCTGCCACTTGATTAATTGTTTTTCTTATCTTTTCTATTTGAGGAGTCGAGCCTGTTATCCTGTTATCTTCAAAAAATAGAGATTCTTTTAATTCTCTGTTTTCTTTTTTCAGATGTTCCAGTTTTAATGCATTTTTTACTACAGTAATAACTTTATCAAGGGAGAGTGGTTTTTCCAGAAAATCAAAAGCCCCTTTTTTAACAGCTTTTACAGCCATATCAATATTTCCATGACCTGATATAACAACAACTTCAATATCAAGAGTTGTTTTTTTGATCTTATCCAGCACTTCCATACCGCCCATTCCCGGCAGCCAAACATCAAGTATTACCAGATCAAAAATACCGCTTTCTGCTTTCTTAAGCCCTTCATGTCCATCTTTTGCGCTATCAACAGAATATCCTTCATCTTCGAGTATACCGGATAATACTTCTCTTATATTTTCTTCATCATCAATTATCAGTATTTTGTTCATTATCTACTCCAAACGGCAGGTCAATAAAAAATGTACTTCCCACTCCCTTTTCTGTTTCGAACCATATTAAACCATTATGGTCAAAAATAATTCTTTCAACAATAGCAAGTCCCAACCCGGTCCCTTTTTCTCTTGTTGTAAAATAAGGGGAAAAAATCTTGTCGGCAATATCTTTATCTATCCCGCGGCCTGTATCAGCAATCTGGATCCTGAAAAACGACCTGTTTTCTTTTATGATTTTATCTGTTCGTATGCGAATAATACCTTCCCCATCCATCGCATCAATAGCATTGGCAAAAAGATTTATAAGAACTTGTTTTATTTTTTCGTTATCTGCAAGAATAGTCGCATCTTTATCCACATAGGTAGTATCAAAAACAATACTTTGCGATGAGGAAGAAAAAATATCACAGGCTTCTTTAATAATCTCAGCTGGCTTTACCGGCAAAAGCACAAGAGGGGGCATTCTCGCAAAATCGCTAAACTCTTCCAAAAGACGATTTAATCTGTCAACTTCTGTAACAATTACTTTTACCGAAGAATTCAGGATCTTATCAAAGTTTGGGTCATTGGAATTATATCTTCTAAGAACCCGTTCTGCTGAAAGTTTTATTGGAGTAATGGGATTTTTTATTTCATGAGCCATACGGCGAGCAATTTCCTTCCATGCTGTAATTTTATCTGCCTGCATATTTTTCTTTCTCGAAGATTCAAGTTCTTTTATCATCTGGTTAAAAGAAGTTATAAGAACTGAAATATTATCTCCAGGTCTTACAAGAAGCCTGAATGAAAAATCTCCCTCTGCAACCCGCCTTGTCGCTTCTTCCAGTTGCACAATAGGATGGAGAATTTCCTCTGTTAGCCGAAAACTTACAATTATGGATAAGAGAAAAATCGGCAAGCTGAAAAAAATAAGCACTCCCAGGATTATTAACCTAAACACAGCCTGATAATTTTCAAGCTGAAAAAAAACATCATAGGATGAAGTAAGATTTTCCGCTTTGGCATCAAACTTTTCAGGGAGAAATGAACTAAAGATAACAGAATAAATTGCCCCCTTGTTTCTGAAAAACCCCTGCGCTCTTAAAACTGTAACATCTTCTATTGTATCTTTTGCAAGGAGTCCCCTACCCATAGAAGATACTCTATAATCACGGATCCGCCCCCCCTCATCTCCATTAAAATAAAAAGTTTTTCCATCTTTAAGAACCTGCATACTTGAGATAAACGGAAAACTTTCTTTATACATTATCCAGGCTCTTTCAGGATCAAGAGGTATAAAATTAGAAACATAAATAAAAAACGGAGAATCAATAGCTGCTTCGAGAGAGGTCGCTCTCTCTTTGTAATAATCCATTGCAATTTCAAGACCGCCCTTTACAGCTCCTGAATGGTTTTTTGCAAGCCATGATTTCATAACAATATCAATAAAATTTATTGAAAGAACTGCCTGCGGTACAGCAGAGACAAAAGCAACAAAGGAGAAAAAAAGAATCAACTTGATTTTAAAAGTAGCACCGGCTTTTTTCCTTTTTGTATCTCGTACTACTCTTACAATATTTACAATTATATTAGCTGCAAGAAAAAGAGGAAGAACAACTGCAAAAGGGAGCAAAATAAATCGTGCAGGAACATCATCCGTCGAGAGATCATTCAGTATCTGTCTTGACAGAAAAAGTATTAAAAAAATTATAAATACATAAATAAAGAGTATGCTTAAAAGACCTGCCCTTGATTTTATAAGAGGATAAGGCCCTTTCATTAGTCTATCCTAAATGTGCCAACTTTTACCCAGTCAGTCTTTGTTGTGATACCGGGAATAACAGCAGACAAGAGATTAAGAGGGGGAATTAGCTTGATTATTTTCATTTCAATACGGCTTTCTATATAATATTCTCCACTTTCAGCTTTGCTCATATCTATTCTTATATCATTCGCAGAAAAGAAAGTGTCAAAAAAAGATTTTTCATCTTCTATTTTAATTTTCTGACCATTGGATTTTACTATTGTAAATACTCCGCTTACAAGGTCTCTTGTTGCAACATAAGATACAGTGCTCTCTTTTTCAAGCCGGTCACCAAGAAAACTAAAAAAACGAGGTTTATTTTTATATACATTGATAATGAATTCGATTTCTGTTCTGTGCCCTATTTCCATTGAATCCAATATATTACTGGTTTTAATTTGAGGAGTGCTTATTGAACAGACTAAAATTTTATTATCTTCCAATTTATATAATACATTCATGGCAGAGATATTAAATAACGGAAGAAACAGTAAAATAAATAAAAAGATGATATTATTCTTCTTCAAATTTGTTCTCGAATAAATTATATAGTGCCTCAACAGCAGCTGCCTCATCATCTCCATCTGCAATTATTTTCAGCTCTGTTTTAAATGTTGCAGCCAGCGCTATTATGCCCATAATAGATTTTGCATTTATTTCATCTTCATCTTTTTTTATTTTTATCTCGGAATTAAATTTATTAGCCAGTTTCACTATGCTTGCAGCAGGTCTTGCATGAATACCAGCCCTATTTTTTACAACAACATCTTTTTCAATCATCTGATCATTTCTCCATAAATTTACTATTCTTTTGAATCATCTATAGAATCAGTTTCCAGCCATTTCATTACATTTCTGTTAAATTCTCTTGCAGAGTAATAACCCATTTGTTTTAATCTTTCATTTTTTGCAGCTGTTTCAATGAGTATAGGTATATTGCGGCCAGGTTTTACAGGTATTAAAAGGCATGGCACATGGACACCCAATATCTCTTCTGTCAGCTCTGTTGTCCCAATTCTATCATAAATTTTTTCAGGATCCCATGGCTCAAGATTAATAACAAGCTGTATCTGCTCGGAATCACGTATCGAACCTACCCCAAATAAATGAGTAATATTAATTATTCCAAGTCCCCTTATTTCCATATGATGCCCAAAAAAAGTATTTGCTCCTCTTCCCTCAAGATAATTTCCTCTTGCCCGCTTTATTTCAACAAGATCATCAGCAATAAGGCTATGGCCTCTTTCTATAAGCTCAAGAGCTGCTTCACTTTTTCCTACCCAACTTTTACCTTTTATCAAAATACCTATTCCAAAAACTTCAACAAAAACACCATGAACAACCTGCTGTGGAGCAAAAATATTTTCAAGTACCCTAATAAGCCGACCTAAAAACTCAGGAGATGGAAGCGGAGACTGAAGAATTGGAGATCTTGCTTTCTCTGCCTGTTCAATAAAATATTTTTCAGGAGTTGCACCATAAGGAAATATACAGCATGGAAAAGGGAAAGTAAAAAATTTCTCTATTGAAGCTATATTATTTTCCTTTATCATTTTATTTAAAAATGCAAATTCACCTCTTCCAAAAATTTGGATACGTTGATATGCAAAATTATCAAAATATCCTGCAAGCTCAAGGCCAGGCCTGTCAATATGAGGCACAGTTATTTCCCTTCCAAGCCCTTTCCTCCCTGCAATGCACTTAAGCTGTAAATCATCGTTTTCCTTAAGGTCAAGGCTGAGCAGATCAAGTACTGTTATTTTTTTCATACTATAATTATCTTATAACAAGAAAATGAATAATGGAAGAGAACTTGATAAAAAGCTCTCATCAAATTTTTAGTTTGATACTTTTTATAGAATTTTATTCTAATTATAGGTTTAATACCATCCAAAAGAGAGTATTAAACCCATGTATAATCAATTATCCCCAGAGGGGTATTGATAAAAAATCACAATTTTTCAGAGTGATCCTGGATTTTTTCTTTTTCTTTTGAAACTTTATTTCTTATTTTCTCTATTATTTTATCTATTCCATCATAAAGATCATGATTTTTAACTCTTATACGATGGCTTAATCCCCATCTAAAGTTAATATTTGTAGAAATAACATAAATCGCATTATCCCTTTCAATTCTAAAAAGTAAATCAATAATCTTGTCTGCTGCAAAATCAAGCTTTTTAACTTTTTTTTCAATTTGCTCAGTTGTTCTTTCAGTTACCTCATAATGAATTCCTTTAATTTCCAGATTCATAATTTTCTCCTTAGTTTGAAATTACCTTTCATATGAAGAGGCTATATCAAGTTCTTTTCTATATTTGGCGATTGTCCTCCTTGCAATTTTAATTCCTTTCTTTTCTTTAAGAAAATCAGCAATACTTTGATCAGATAAATGTTTTCCTTTTCCTTTCTCCTCAATTATTTCTTTTATAATATGTTTAGCACTTACACGGGAAACCATATTTTCCCTGCTGTCTGTCCTGGAAAGGGATGTAGAAAAAAAATACTTTATTTCATATATTCCCCAGTCTGTCTGAACATATTTTTTATTGGAAATTCTTGAAATTGTAGTTTCATGTACTCCTACCTGTTCTGAAATATCTCTTAATGTAAGCGGTGCCAAAAACTTTGGCCCTTTTATAAAAAACTCTTTCTGAAAATGGACTATTGCCTCTGCTGTTTTTAAAAGAGTCTGGTTCCTTAAGTTCACATTACTTATAAATAACTCTGCTTCTTTGATTTTTGAATTGACAAATTGAACTGCATTTTTATCTGCTATTTTTTTCCTGTTTTTATAAAGATCGGAAAATTCCTGATTTATTGACAGAACAGGAATTTCTTCCTCGTTAAGTTTAATAATTATTTCATTATTTAAAATAGTTATCATCAAGTCAGGTATCACATATATCGTAGTTTCAGTTGAAAATTGCCTTCCGGGAAAAGGGTTCAATGTCTTGATATAGTCAAGAATTTTCATTACTTTTCTTTCACTAATATTTATTTTTTTTGCTATTTCTTTATATTTTCCTTTTTCCAAAAGCTCAAAATAGTTCTCGATAATTTCAACTGTATGAGGAGGTCTGGAGTTATTTATTTTTGCCTGAGCAATAAGCGATTCTTTAAAATTATCTGTGCTTGTCCCTTGAGGATCAAGCACTCTTACAAGAGATATGGCTTTATTAATATCTTTAGGAAGATATCCTTTTGTAAAAGTTTCTATTTTTTCAATATTAAAACCATCTTCATTGAGATTTTGTATGAGCAATTTACCAATTTCCAAAATAGTTTTTTTAACAGGTTGTACAAGAAGTTGCTCAAGAAGATAATCCTGTAGTGATGGAGGACGGGATAGCGCTCCTTCTATAAACATTCTTTTACTGTCATTATTATTGTCAGCTTGCGAAAGAACTCCGGGATCAGAACTCTCCTCCGAGTAATCATCACCATCACTGCTTTTTTTGGAGAAATCATCAAGTGAAAGATTGCTATTTTGTTCTACAACTTCCAAAGCAGGATTTTTTTCAACTTCTTCATCTATTTTTATTTTAAGTTCCAGAGCAGGCAGAGCCAACAGTTGTATCGTCTGATACATTTGTGGACTTAATTTCATTTTTTGTTCCTGTATTAATACAGGTTTCTGGTATTGCAATGATAACTCCCAAAATGTCGAAGTACAAAATTAAGAATAGCTATCCTTAATCTACAATCCTTATATATTAAATTTAGAATCACAATTTGATTTTGTCAATAAATATTTGAAATGAATATTTCTCCCGGAAGTGCAATTTACGAACCTGGCTAAAAATTTACATTGAAAAATTCCTGCCAAGATAAATATGGCGGGCTTGTTCATTGGCAAGGATCTCTTCCATGGACCCGCTTGTAAGTATTTCTCCCAAATTTATAATGTATGATCTATCAGTTATTTCGAGTGTATCTCTTACATTATGATCTGTAATAAGTATACCTATTCCTTTTGTTGCAAGTTTTTTAACGATCTGTTTGATCTCATATACAGCAATAGGATCAATTCCTGCAAAAGGCTCATCAAGAAGAAGATAAGAAGGTTTTATTGCAAGCGCTCTTGCAATTTCTGTACGCCTCCTCTCTCCTCCGGAAAGGGTAAATGCCATCTGTTTTCTTATTGAAGATATCCCAAGTTCAAAAAGCAGAGATTCCAGAATTTCTTTTTTTTCTTCTTCGCTTATATCTTTGCGTATTTCAAGTATTGCTTTTATATTATCTTCAACTGAAAGTTTTCTGAAAATTGATGTTTCCTGAGGCAAGTATGATATTCCAAGCCTTGCTCTCCGGTACATGGGATAATCTGATATATTAAGACTGCCCAGATAAACACTGCCGCTTGTTGGTTTTATAAATCCTACAATAAGATAGAATACTGTTGTTTTTCCTGCACCGTTTGGTCCAAGAAGTCCTACGATTTCTCCTCTTTCCATAGAAAAACTTACATCATCAACAGCTATTTTTTTTCTGTAAACTTTTTTAAGCCCTTCAACACCCAGCATTGTCTGGCTGCTTTTACTTCCTATCAATTACTGCTCCTGCATGCTTTTTTAAATATTTCCAACCATCTTTATTCACTTGCTTCTGTTTTTTCACTATCTCCATCTTCCTTATCATCATCATGTATTAATCCGGAAACTTTGCCCTCAAGAGATATCTCATCAGTATCAAGGTTTATCGTTATCCTAAGAGCTCTGTATTCATCCCCTTTCCAGTAAACAAAAGGAAGTCCCGAAAGATCAAGAATATTTGTTTTTCTGTTGTAGAGAGCAAATTCAGAACGGCAAGCCATATCCTCTTTTAATATTCTAACACCTATCTGAATAGTTGCAATTTCTGTTTTTCCTAAATATTCCAGATAATCTCCTTTTACTATTACCTCATTTCTGAAATCTTCCATTACAACAGAACCTTCGAGCCTTGATATATCCTCTATTCTGTCAAAAACCATTTTATCTGCTACTATATTAAGCCCTTTTTTATTATCCTGTACTTTTACTATACCGGTACATTCCGCAAAACGGTAATTATTTCCATATAACTCTATTTTTGTAGCATTTATGACTGTAGAACCTGAAACTATTTTTGCGTTTCCGGAAAGAATTGTATATTCCTTACCTTTTGACATTACCGATGAAAAGTTATCACCATTAAATGTAAAGGTATCTGCTATACAGAAATTTGCTGAAATTATAAAAACTATAAAAAATAAATAAATGGTTTTTTTTCTCATGAGCTAATTAATTTCTTCCTCATTGTCCTCATCATTTTCGTATTCGTTGTCTTCGCCTTCTTTCTCTTCGTCATCTTCAGAAATATAAACTCCTGTTACACCACCCTCAAAATTAAAACTGTTATTTGAAGCTTTGGAATTAAATCCTTTGCCTGTAATATAGGAGCCATTTTCTTTTCCAATAGTTATTTCTTTTTCAAAATCAGATACAAGAACCTTTTCTTTTCCATCCCAGAAAAGTGAATCCCCTTCAATAAAATAGCCCTGCTGCAAAGATTCAAGTTTGAAAGATTTGTCAAATTCCATATTTTCAGTATCAGAGTAGTAATTTGCGTTACCTACTTCTCCCTCAGTTGCTGTTTCACCTGCTTTATCATATTCAACAAACTGGATATTTTTAAAAACTGTGAGATTCCTTTTGTCATAAGTCTCTGCTCTTTCAGCTTTCAAGCTATAGGCTATGGTCCCTTTTTTAATAACTGTTTCTTCCAAATTGATAACTATAGCATTAGGTATCCCGCCGGAAATCTCTTCAGCGACCATTGCTTCTTTATAGTCAAAGCTGCATGCTGTTGCAAAACCGATCAGTAAAATAATTATGACAGCCCGTGACCAAAATGAGTGTATTGTGGTTCTCCAATGGAATTGCGTTCGGGGTTTAATACCTTTTAAAAGCACCCTAAAGAGCTGGGTACTAGACCCCTCATCACAAATAGACTTATTATTTTGCATTCTCCTTGCTCGCTTTTACAAATTGCACAAAGAGCGGATGCGGAGAAAAAGGTTTGGATTTAAATTCCGGATGATATTGAACTCCTATTCCCCATTTATGGTCAGGCCATTCAACAGATTCCACAAGCGATTCATCAAGAGTGTATCCGCTTATAATAAATCCTGCATCTTTAAAAGCATCTCTGTATTTATTTGAGAATTCATATCTGTGTCTGTGTCTTTCAGTAATTACTTCTTCTTTATATACATCAAAAATTTTTGTGTCATGAATAAGTTTTGTATCGCTGTTTCCAAGCTTCATTGTTCCTCCATAAAGCTTGGTATCGATCTGTTCTTCAAGAAGGCTTATAACAGGATAAGGTGAATCATGAGAAAATTCTGTGCTGTTTGCTTTTTCAAAGCCAATTATATTTCTTGCATATTCAATAACCATAATCTGCATTCCAAGACATATCCCAAAATAAGGTATATTGTTTTCCCTTACATACTTTACAGCCTGGATCATTCCTGTAACACCTCTTTGCCCAAAGCCTCCGGGGACAAGAACACCTGATATACCTTTAAAGATCTTCTTGATTTCATTTTCATCATTTCCGATTTTTTCAAGTTCTTCGGAATCTATTTTTATTACCTCAACTTTTACATTGTTTGCAATTGAGGCATGAAAAATAGCTTCAACAATTGATTTATATGTATCATTAAGATGGATATATTTTCCAACAAGAGCGATCTTTACTATCTGAGTTGCATTTTTAAAACTGTTTACAACACCTTCCCATTGGCTTAGATCTATATTGTCTGCATTTTTGATATTAAGTTTTTCTATTGCAATTTTATCAAGATTTTGCTTGTGATAAACAAGTGGAATTTCATAAATCGTTGTAGTTATGTCATGTGCAGAAATTACAGCATTGTCATCCACATTTGTAAAAAGAGCGATTTTTTTCTTCATGCTGTCGGTAAGTTCAACAGTAGCACGGCATAGAAGAATATCGGGCTGAATACCAAGCTCTCTTAAAACTTTTACAGAATGTTGGGTAGGCTTTGTTTTGAATTCTCCCCCTGCAACTTCCGGTACAAGAGTAAGATGGACATAGGCAACATTTTCTCTCCCTATATCGTGCCTGAACTGCCTTGCAGCTTCAATAAACGGAATAGATTCAATATCTCCAACTGTTCCACCGATCTCTACAATTGTGACATCAACATCAGGAGATTCTCCTATTGCGAAAATCCTGCTTTTTATTTCATCTGTTATATGTGGTATTACCTGAACTGTTCTCCCAAGATAGCGCCCTTCCCGCTCTTTTTGAATAACAGTCTGATAAACTTGTCCTGTTGTCATTGAATTTGCCCTGGTTAGAGGAACACTGGAAAACCTTTCGTAATTACCAAGGTCAAGATCAGTCTCCGCTCCATCTGCAGTAACATATACTTCGCCATGCTGATACGGACTCATTGTTCCTGGGTCCACATTGATATATGGATCAGCTTTAATAAACCTTATTCTTAACTTCCGGCATTCAAGTAAACTGCCAAGAGAAGATGCTGCAATGCCTTTTCCAAGACTCGAACAGACGCCGCCTGTTACAAATATATATTTATTCATATAACTGATTATTTTATACTGTTTTGATAATGTCAATTACCTAAAGCATAGCAAATTTGTCTCGTAAAACAAGGAACCTGCTGCGTAAATCTGCAGATGGAATAAAAAAACAAATGCCTAAAAAACAAATTGACAATAATTCTTAAAGAACTATACTAATAATTAGCCTATGTCATTTTCAATTACAGATACTGATTTCGAAAAAATGAAAAGCTTGATTTATGAAAAAAGCGGAATACATTTTTCTGAAATCAATAGACCCATTTTAGAGAGCAGACTCAAAGAAAGACTTAAAATAGCGAACCTTGAAACCGTGGAAGCTTATTATAAGCTTATAACAAGTAATGAAGAAGAGATGAAAATTCTTCTTGATTCTGTTACTACAAATCTTACAAGATTTTTTAGAAACCAGGGACACATGGATGCTTTTGAGCGCTATATTATTCCGGAACTTGTAGCCTTTAAAAAGAAAAAAGGAAATTCTACAATAAAGATATGGAGCGCAGGCTGCTCAACAGGGGAAGAGCCTTATACACTTGCCATGATAATTGCAGAAATTTTGCCCAAAGAGTTTACAGCATCCATTATTGCTTCTGATTTAAGCCTTAAATCGCTTATGACAGCAAAAACAGGGTTTTATCCTGAAAGCCGTATGACAGGTATACCTGAGAATTATCTTTCAAAATATTTTGAAAAAACAAAAGATGGATATCAGGTCGCAGAAAAATTACAAAAAATGATTCGTTTTGATTACCACAATCTTAAATTTGATAGCGGACTTAAAGACCTCGATATTGTATTTTGCAGAAATGTTATAATTTATTTTGATGAAGCTGCACAGGAAAATGTTATAAGCAAATTTTGGAATTCATTAAGTAATCATGCTTATTTGATAATAGGACATTCAGAATCTCTTTTTGGTATGAAGACTCAATTCCAATTCCAGAAAACAGAATGGGCTACTTTTTATACAAAAATGATTGGTTAATTCTTATACTTAGGAAAAGCTGTGGATAATAAGATAAAAGTTCTTGTAGTAGATGACTCTGCTCTTATGAGATCGCTTATAAGTAAAATGATTGAAACCCAGGAAGACATGACTGTTGTAGGAACAGCCATGAATGGAATATTTGCTTTTAAGAAAATTCCTGTTTTGGAACCAGATATAATAATACTTGATCTTGAAATGCCTGAAATGAATGGAATTGAGTTTTTAAAAGAGAGGGAAAAAGTAGGAATAAAAATACCAGTTATAATTCTCTCTTCTATAGCAGAAAAAGGGGCAAAAATTACTTTTGAAGCTCTTTCCCTTGGCGCCTCAGACTTTATAACAAAACCTTCAGGAGCAATTTCTCATAATATATCAGATGTTGCAGACCAACTTATTTCAATAATCAGAATATATACAGGAAGAAAGGAAAAGGTTCCAAAAGAACCAATCAAAGAAATAAAAGTCCCGGTTTTACAACCTCTTCAGCCAAAAATAAGAGAAGCTCCGGTTGTTCATTCTTCCGGAAAAATAGATATAGTCGCAATAGGAATTTCAACAGGAGGACCTAATGCTCTCAGGATTCTCCTTTCAGAAATCAAAGAAGATTTTAAAGTTCCTATAGTAATAGTCCAGCATATGCCTGAAGGGTTTACAGCAGAATTTGCAAAAAGCCTTAAAAGAATATGCCCTCTGGATGTAAAAGAAGCTGAAGATAACGACATCATTACCAAGGGAAGAGTATTGATCGCGCCCGGCAACAAGCATATGAAAATAGAAAGGAAAAAGCTTGGCAATGTAGTTGTAATAAATAGCAATGCAGCAGTAAATGGGCATAGACCTTCTGTAGGAGTTCTTTTTGATTCAGTTGCAGAAATCTATGGTAACAAAGCAATGGGAGTTATAATGACAGGCATGGGCCGCGATGGATCTGCAGAGATTGCCAATATTTATAAAGCTGGCGGTTATACAATAGCCCAGGATGAAAAAAGCTCAGTAGTATTTGGAATGCCTCGCGTGGCAATTGAATCAGGCTTTGTAAATAAAATATTAGCATTGGAAGATATGGCAAAATATATAACTTCTTACATTTCCTGAGAAAGAGTTTTAACATGGGTTGGTTTGGTAAGCTTATTGGCGGAACAACAGGTTTTTTTATTGGCGGACCTATAGGCGCTGTTCTTGGTGCTGTTATTGGACACAGCTTTGACAAAAGAGCAGAACTTCTGGGAACAGGAAACAGACAAAAAAACTATAGCAATTGGAACAGAGGCACTTCTCAAACATTTTCAACCAACGACCAGTCCCAAATGATTTTTTTTGTAGCAACATTTTCCATGCTTGGAAAAATGGCAGGTGCTGACGGGACAGTATCAAACGTAGAGATAAGAACTATAGAAGAATTTATAGATAATAACCTGCGCCTGAACATTACCGAAAAACAGTTTGCAATGAGAATTGTAAACACCTCTGCTGCATCCAATGAACCATTTGATAAATTTGCACAGCAATTCTATTCTTTGTTTTACAACCAGCCTCAGATGCTACGAACAATGTACGATATACTTTACAAAGTAGCAGCTGCAGATAATCAACTAACCAAAGATGAAGAGAAAATTCTTGATTCAGCAACAAGAATTTTTAATTTAAAAAACAAAGAAAGCGCTTCGAGCTACAGCAGCACAATCAGCAGCGATAAAAACTATACAGTTTTAGACTGCAAAAAAACAGACAGTAACGATACAATAAAAGCAGCATATAAAAAACTTGTTAAAGATTATCACCCGGATGCTATTGCTTCAAAAGGGCTTCCCGAGGAATTTACAAAATTTGCCTCACAAAAATTCAGAGAAATAAATCAGGCTTATGAAGAAATCAGAAAAGAACGAAATTTTTAATACCAACAACCTTTCCCTGATAAACTGGGTATAGTATGCAACACACTGCACGACCCACAGAAGGAATAAAGCTTGTTTTTTTCTGCGGTAATCCAGGAAAAGAGTATGCAAAAACCCGCCACAATGCCGCATGGATGGTTTTACAGGAGCTTGAAAAAAAAGAAAATCTTTCCTGGCAGAAAAAATTCAAAGGCACTTTTGCAAAATCAGAAAAAAATAATGGAATAATTTTCTTAAAACCTGAAGTTTACATGAATCTTGCAGGAGAATCTGTTTCCCCTGCACTCTCTTTTTTTAAACTTCTGCCTGAAAATATAATTGTTTGCCATGATGATATTGAGCTTGATTTTGGAACTGTCTCATTAAAACTCGGAGGGGGAAACGCAGGTCACAATGGACTTAGATCCATAAGTAAAATGATCGGAACAAATGATTTCTATAGATTCAGGATAGGGGTTTCAAGACCAGCTTTTGGAAAAGTAGATGCTCATGTTCTTGGGAGATTTTCTTCTGATGAGGAAGCTGTTCTTTCGCTTTATATGGAAAAAGCTGCATCGATGCTTGAATCTTTTTTTATAAATTCTGGCGAAAGAAAAACACCTGAAGGGACAAAAATAAAATTACTCAGCTAGTAACCAAGAGAGACTCAAATTAAATAAGGATATTAAAGCGGCAATCTCCCCTGTATTGATCTCATAAGTGTAAGTTTATCTGTATATTCAAGATCTCCTCCAACAGGAAGGCCAGATGCAAGCTTTGTCATTTTTATATTTTTCCCTGCAAGAAGTTTTTGGATATACAGAGCTGTTGTATCTCCTTCCACAGAAGGATTTGTTGCAATAATAATTTCGCTGATATTTTCTTTATCAAGCCGCTGCAAAAGCTGTTTAATATTAATCTGATCAGGACCTATTCCTTCAATAGGAGAAATATGCCCCATTAAGACATGGTATTGTCCATTAAAAATACCTGTTGCTTCAATAACAGCAATATCCTGCGGCATTTCAACAACACATATAATATTTTTTTCTCTCATAGTATCGGAACATATTTCGCATATTTCGCTTTCTGTGTAATTGCCGCATATTTTGCAATTTTTAATTTTTTCAACAGCATCGCAAATTGAATTTGTAAATGCATGGATATAATTTTTATCAGTTTTTAAAAGATAATATGCTATTCTCGCTGCGCTTTTTTTCCCAATCCCGGGAAGAGAAGAAAGATTTTTTATAAGAATATCTATTGAGTTCAAAAACTTATCCTTTAGATCGCAAAGCATCCGTGTTACAGCCCTGCGCTATATCGCAACATCCTTGTTGCTGCGCAGGATGCAACATCCGTGTCACTGTCCTGCGCTATATCGCAACATCCTTGTTGCTGCGCAGGATGCGACATCCGTGTCACTGTCCTGCGCCACATCGCAACATCCTTGTTGCTGCGCAGGATGCGACATCCGTGTCGCTAAGTTCCAAACGGCATTATGCCAGGAATATTGATTCCCCCTGTCATGGATGAAACCTCTTCATTGATCTTATCCTTCATCCGCCTTACTGCATCGTTAAAAGCTGCTTTTATAAGCTCTTCAAGCACACCTGCATCATCCTGCCCCAGCGGAACTGCTTCTTTTGTTATCCGGACATCAAGTACTTGCATATGGCCATCTATTTCAATTTTTACCATATCACCTCCTGCATATCCAGCAACAGTCAGCGAAGAGAGCTTTGATTGAAATTCTCCCACTTTATTTTGAATACCCTGAAAATTCTTAAGTAATTCCATTGGATCAATATTCATTACTATCTTCCTTTATTCGCGAGTCTATAACAACCTCACCCTTAAAAATCTTTTTTATAAGATCTACCTGAGCGCTGCTGCTTAAAATATTCTCCCTGGATACTTCCTTGTTTACTGAAAGAACCAGCTCTATTCTATAATTACCTTTTGTAAGTAAATCAAGCTCTTTTTTTAAAGTAGAAATTTCATTTTTTATAAAGTCCAGGGAAAAATTATCTGTACAATATATTTTTACAATATTTCCTTCCCTTTCCCAAAGAGATGTCTTTGCAAGAGAAGAGGCAAGCATCATATTATTTTTCTTAAAATTCGCCACTATCTCATCTCTGTATTTTGTAAAATCAATCTCTTCTTCCTTTTTATTATTTTCTTCATTATTTAACAATCCAGGATCGCCCTGAACAGCAGCATGAACAGGGATCCTTTTTATTTCATCCTTGATTTTTTTTATACTTTCCAGGATCTCAACATCCGAAAGATGCTTTGTTATAAACGAAAGCCTGCTTATTGCAAGTTCTATTTCAAACTGTTGATTAAGCGAGTAACGGATATTCCTGAAAAGATCAAGTAAAAGCGAAAGCGCGTATTCAATCTGCTGAACAGAAAGTTTCTCAAGCGCTTTTGCAGAAAATCTTTCAACAGGAAAACCTAAAATCCCCTCTTTTTTAATCCCGCTTTTTATAAGAAGGATATTTCTGAAATATTCAGAAAGTTCAATTATAAATTGTTCCGGAGCAACACCTTTTTTTATTATCTCTCCACCAATACGGAGCGCTTCGACACTGCTGTTATCTGCAAAATTTTCTACAAGATTATTTATCTCATCAAGACCAACAAGACCAAGTTTTTCTTTTATTTTTTCAATAGTTATCTTTCCATCTGAGAAAGAGACAATCTGGTCATAAAGCGTATAAGCATCTCGAAGCGACCCTGTTGCTTCTTTTGCGATCCACAAAAGAGCCTCTTCTTCTGTCTCAATATTGCTTTCTGTTGAAATCTCTGTGAGTTTTAACTTTATCTCTTCGAGTCCTATCAACCGGAAATTAAACTGCTGGCATCTGGACCTTATGGTAGCAGGAACTTTATGTACTTCTGTTGTTGCAAAAATAAAAACAACATATGGAGGCGGTTCTTCTATTGTTTTTAGAAGAGCATTAAACGCGTTAGGGGAAAGCATATGGACTTCATCAATGATATAGACTTTATATCTGCTGGTGCTTGGAGCAAAAAGAACTTCATCTTTTATTTCTCTCACATCATCTACACCAGTATTTGAAGCTCCATCTATTTCAATAACATCAAGGGCATTTCCTCTTGTAACTGAAAGACAACTTTCGCAAATTCCGCATGGATTATTTGAGGGCCACTTTTCACAATTTATTGCTTTTGCAAGGATTCTTGCTGCTGATGTTTTACCAACCCCGCGCGGACCCGAAAAAAGGTATGCATTAGCAATTTTTCCGGAAGCAACAGATTTTTGAAGGCTTGTTGCTACAAAATCCTGCCCTGTAAGCTGGTCAAAGTTTGAAGGTCTTTTTCTGGATGCTGTGACTTCATATGCCATATTTACTTATTCCATATAAAGGGTATTATACCCTTCGCTGACCTGCCTCGCTATGTCATGCATGACGTTACACAAACTCACACGCGACCATTGCTCGTTGGTCAATAAAAACCTCCAGTCTGTAAGCTTTCTATGTCACACTGCTAATCGCTTACCGCTGCTACCTTCCGGTCCTGACGGAGTTGGGCGACAGACAATTGCATAGTGCCTGCCAGACTGAAGGAATACGGAGAGATGGGGATTCGAACCCCAGGTACCCGTAAGGGTACATACGCTTTCCAAGCGTACTCCTTCGGCCTCTCGGACATCTCTCCAGTTATTATGCGGAGAGGGAGGGATTCGAACCCTCGGAACTGAAACCAGCTCAACGGATTTCGAGTCCGCCCGATTCAACCACTCTCGCACCTCTCCGGACTATCGTACCCAAGAGGATTCGAACCTCCGACCGCCAGATCCGCAATCTGGAACTCTATCCAGCTGAGCTATGGGTACTTACTTTGCTTTTTTTAAGCAAAAAAAAACGGAGAGGGAGGGATTCGAACCCTCGGTACCCTGTTGGGGGTACAACTCCTTAGCAGGGAGCCCGATTCGGCCACTCTCGCACCTCTCCTGATTAATCTACTTTTCGGAGAAGGTGGGATTCGAACCCACGGACGCTCGCGCGTCAACGGTTTTCAAGACCGCCTCCTTAAACCACTCGGACACCTCTCCAATTTCTATTGGTTTTTGCAATATATAGGAATAAAGCTGGTTTGTCAATAAAAAGGAATTACAAACATTTTATCAAATTTGCCCAAAATCTCCACTGCTTTTTAAACACCTTTTAATACTATAGCTATCAGCTGATTTGCCACTCTAATTATTGTTTTAAAAGGATCCTTCTTTTCTAAATCCAGTACCGCTAAATTTTGCAACCAGTTCTTTTTTATCATTATATATTTTTACTTCATAGTTTGATATTTTGTTTGAACATGATACTTCTTCCGCAATTGCTGTAAGCTTCCCTTCTTTGACAGGTTTTATGTATGCAATATCGCATCTTACTCCAACTGTTACTTTCCCTTTTGAATTTGCGGCTGCTGCGAAAGCATAGTCTGCAAGGGTAAAAATAAGACCGCCCTGGACAATCCCTACTCCGTTGTAATGATCTTTACTTATTGAAACACTTGTAACAGCAGTTCCATCCCCCATTTCATCAAGGGTAATTCCTATGGACTGTGCAAATTTATCAGCAAAAAGCATTTTTTTGATTTCTTCCAAACTACTCATTTTTTGATCCTTTCCTTTCCTGAACAAACTATTCGTTACTTACAGTTTCAATAAAAAGTTCTTCAAGCTGATCTGCTGAAACTTCTGATGGCGCATTTGTAAGCATGCAAATTGCTTTTTGAGTTTTGGGGAAAGCAATAACATCTCTTATGGAATCAAGTCCCAAAAGAAGCATTACAAGCCTGTCAAGGCCAAGCGCAAGACCTCCATGCGGCGGCGTGCCAAAATCAAGAGCTTCAAGAAGATATCCAAATTGTTTTTCTGCATTTTCTTTATCTATTCCAATAATTTTAAATATTTTTCTTTGGATATCAGAATTATGTATTCTTATGCTTCCACCACCAACTTCATGGCCATTAAGCACAATATCATAAGCATTTGTTTTTATTGAATAAATATCTCCATCAAGTTTTTCCAGATCCTCTGGTTTGGGAGAAGTAAAAGGGTGGTGAAGGACTTCGGGTTTCCCTTTATCATTAATGCCAAACATCGGGAAATCAATAACCCAGAATAGGCTAAAATCATTTTCATTATAGAGAGAACATTTTTTTGCAAAGAATTTTCTTAGCTCAGAGAGACAACTGCAAACTATTTTTTCTTTATCAGCAAGAAAAATAAGGACATCTCCTGTTTCTGCATTCATTCTTTTGTATAAAGCTGATGATTCTTCTTCTGTAAAAAATTTTATTATTGGAGATTGCGGTCCATCATCATTCATTCTTATCCATGCAACCCCTTTGCCTCTAAGAGGTTTTACAAAATCTGTCATATAGTCCAGATCTTTTCTTGCAAGCTGGCTGCTTAAACCTTTAAGATTTATTCCCCTTACTAACCCGCCCGATGCAAGAGCTCCTTTAAAAACAGCAAGTTCTGTTTTTTGAAATATATCTGAAAGTTCTACTATCTCAAGCCCAAAGCGAAGATCAGGTGCATCACATCCATATTTTAACATTGCATCATCATATGTTATGCGTGGCAATGGAAGAGTAAGGTCTTTTTTTAGTCTTTTTCCATAAATTTCCTTAAAAAGCCCTTCTGTAACTGAAATAACATCTTCCCTGTCTATAAAAGACATCTCAAGGTCAATCTGTGTAAATTCAGGCTGGCGGTCTGCTCTTAGATCTTCATCCCTGAAACAGCGCGCAACCTGGATATATTTATCATAGCCTGCGGTCATAAGCATCTGCTTGAAAAGCTGCGGGCTTTGCGGAAGAGCAAAAAAATTACCCGGATTTACCCTGCTTGGAACAAGATAGTCGCGGGCACCTTCTGGTGTTGATTTTGTAAGAATAGGAGTTTCGATTTCCACAAAATCATTTTCATGAAAATAGTTTCTTATTGTATTTAAAAGATCACTTCTAAAAATCATTGCTTGCTGAAGTTTTGGATTTTTAAGATCAAGGTATCTGTATTTTAGCCTGAGCTCTTCATTTACAACCGATGAATAGTAAACCTCAAATGGTGGTGTTTTTGATTCATTAAGGATCTCAAGTTCTTTTGCATAAACTTCAATGGATCCTGTTGAAAGTTTTGTATTCTCTGAACCTTCTGGTCTCTTTCTTACTTCCCCTATAACAGATATTACATACTGGCTTCTGAAAGATCCTGCAGCTTCATGATTGGCTTTGCCGGAAACAGCAGGGTCAAAAACAATCTGTGTGATGCCCCATCTGTCATAAAGGTCTATAAAAATAATACCTCCATGATCGCGGTAGTTCTCCACCCATCCGCTTAATTTTACTGTTTTTCCAATATCTTTCATGTTAAGGTTTCCGCATGTGCTGTTTCTTTTTATTTTCATTTTGTTTTCCTATTTTTTTCGTTATTCGCTATCATGGATAATTATTGCTTAATTTTTTCCATAATAAGTTCTTTAACTTTTTTTGGATCTGCCTTACCGCCTGAATTTTTCATAACCTGACCAATAAGAAAACCAAGCGGCTTCATATCTCCTGCTTTTATCTGATTAACTGCAGCAGCGCTTTCTGCAAGTACTTTTTCTATTACCGGGATAAGTGCCCCTGAATCATCTATCTGCTCCCAATTATTTTCTTTAATAATATCCTGTGGAGCTTTATTTTCTGTTATAATTATATCAAGAACTTTTTTTGCAGTTTGCCCATTGATTTTTCCTTTATCGACAAAATCAAGAAGGGTTACAAATCTGTCGATATCAAGCGGACTAGATAGTATCTCCATTTTTTCTCTGTTAAGAACTTTTGTAATATCTCCCTTTATCCATGCTGCAGCATTTTGTGGGTCAGCCCCCTTTTTGCATGCATTCTCAAAATAGTCTGCTTTATCTTTTTCTTCCGTAAGGAATTCTGCGGTATCTTGTATAAGATTATACTCAGCCATGAATCTGTTTTTTCTTGCAAGAGGAAGTTCTACAAGCATTGATTTTAATTCTGCCAGGAATTCCGGAGTAGAAATAAATGGTGGGAGGTCTGGTTCCGGAAAATACCTATAATCATTTGCATTTTCTTTGGTCCTCATCCCTTCGGTCCGTTTTTTTTCATCATCCCAAAGTCTTGTTTCCTGTAAAATCAATTCTCCTGCTTTTAACATTTTAGCCTGGCGCTGTTCTTCATACTGTATTGCGAACTTGGCATTTCTTGAAGAATTAAGATTTTTTATTTCAACCCTTTGTCCAAGCCCTTTTCCAATATAGTTT